>NZ_QSFY01000006.1:9979-137424 GCF_003467965.1 Collinsella sp. AM42-18AC | reverse complement strand
CGTCCGGCGACGGCGAGCGCGCCCCCGAACACGCTGAGCGCCACGGCCAGCGCGCCCGCGCCGAGCGCCGCAAGGGCGAGCAGCTTCGCCGCGACGGCGCGCCCTCGCGAGGGGACCGCCGTGAGGTTGGTGAGGCGCCCGGCAGCGCGCTCCTCGTCCACGGCGAGCCCGCAGACGATGGCGGACATGAGCGGCATGAGGGCGCCGAGGAACTGGGCGTAGGCGTCCGCGCCCAGCGCCGGGTCCCATCGGGTTACGGAGAAGTACTCGCCGCAGGCAAGACCGGCTGCCAGGCCGCAGGCGAGGTGCACCGCCGAGAGCGGGGAGCGCGCCAGGCGCAGGGCCTCGGAGAGCAGGGCCCGCGAGAGAGTCATGCGCGGCGTCGGGTCGGAGAGTCGTGTCATGGCCATCACCTCTCCTCGGAGCGCGCGAACCAGGCAGCGCCCGCCGCCGTGAGCGCGGCGAACGCGAGCGCGCAGACCGCAAGGCCCGCCAGCGTGAGCATGCCGTCCGCCGCGAGCGCCCCGCCGAGCGCCATGTCCGCCGCGAGCGGCTCGCCGCTCGGCAGCACGGGGATGAAGCTCGTGGGGATGACCATGTTCGCCGACGGCGGAAAGAGCTGCGGCAGCGGCACCAACGACCAGGCGAACCCACCTACGAGTTGCGCGGCGAGCGGGCAGAAGATGCCCGCGAGCATGCCGAGCCGCGCCGTGAGGAAGAGCCCTGCGGGGATCATCCACGCCGCGGTCACCGTGTTGGCGAGCGCGCAGAGGAGCATCGTGAGCGTGCCCGCGGCCGTGAGACCCTGCGAGGAGAACGCCGATCCCGCGAGGTAGATGCCAAAGACAACGAGGTTCGAGAGCGTGCAAAGAGCGAGGCACCAGAGCGCCTTGGCCCACCAGGCTCGCCCGAGCGGGAAGCCCAGGCCCAGAAGCCCCCGCATCCGCGTGCGAGCGTCCGCCCGCGCGACGCACGCCACCACAAGCGATAGAGACACGGGCAGGAAGAGCGCGTACCAGTAGTTCCACGCGCTAAAGATCTGCACGCCCCGGTAGGGCATCGCGCCGAGCAGCGGCATCGGCAGCGCCATGAGCACGGCCAGGCGAACCGGTGCCGCGTGGCGCGACTTCAGGGCCTCGGCGCGCAGGCCCGCGAGCAGGCCGCCTTTCTCGCCCGTCATGCCGCCACCTCCCCGCGCGCTCGTCGCCCTTCCCGGCAGAAGCTCATGAAGAGTTCCTCGAGGTCCTGCCCGGGACGAAGCGCATCCTCGTAGGCGAGGCGCCCCCCGCAGATGATGCCGATGGTGTCCGCCATCTGCTGCACCTCGGAGAGGATGTGGCTCGAGACGATCACCGTCGTACCCGCCGCCGCGAAGCCGCGGATCTGGTCGCGCAGCTCCTCGATGCCGATGGGGTCGAGGCCGTTGGTGGGCTCGTCGAGCACGAGCAGGCGTGGCCGGGCGATCAGCGCCAGTGCGAGCCCCAGGCGCTGCCGCATGCCCATCGAGAAGCGCCCGGCGCGCTTCTTCCCGGTGTCCGCGAGGTCCACGGCGGCGAGCACCTCATCTATGCGGCTCTCGGGAAGGCCCAGCAGCGTGGTGCGCACGCGCAGGTTCTCGCGCGCGGTGAGGTTGGGGTAGAGCGGCGCCTCCTCGATGAGGCTGCCGATTGCGTAGAGGTCCTCGCGGCGCCAGGCGTGCCCGGCAAAGAGGATCTCCCCGGCCGTCGGCCGCAGCATCCCGCAGATCATCTTGAGCGTTGTCGACTTGCCGGCGCCGTTGGGACCGAGCAGCCCGTACACCTCGCCCTCGCGGATATGAAGGCTCACATCGGCCACGGCGTCCTGCGCCTGGTCGCCGCGGCCGAAGCGCTTGGTGAGCCCACGCGTCTCGAGCATGTAACCCATGGGTTTATCCTTTCTCTTCCGGGAGCGCGGGCCGAGTCACCGTGCCCGCGCGCCTTACCTTTCGGGTTCACCATCCATGGTGGGGCGCGTTTCTAACGAAGCCATAACGGCCGTTGGGTTCTTTTGGCGCCAACCCTTCTCGACCCGCACATCATGATTAATTTGCTTAAGGCAACAACTTTCCCGATCGATGTAATCACCGAATCAAAACGTGTACATCACCCTCCAAAACCGACATTTTTCGGCATGTTTGGAGGCTGATGTACACGAATGTGAAATCCACCGCCGCCCAAAAGCGCCTTCCTCATGTCTGGACTCTCTATGCTTACGCTGGATAGACATCGCCGGAACGGGTATAGTAGCGAAAGTTTTGTCGT
This sequence comes from Collinsella sp. AM42-18AC, assembly GCF_003467965.1. Lineage (NCBI taxonomy): Bacteria > Bacillati > Actinomycetota > Coriobacteriia > Coriobacteriales > Coriobacteriaceae > Collinsella > Collinsella sp. AM42-18AC. The sequence continues at coordinate 135,142 of NZ_QSFY01000006.1, read as the reverse complement.
TAACCAGCGGGGGAGTCCTGTGGGCATCAAAAAGAAGATCAAAAAGGAGCTTATCGGCACTTCCGATTACCCGTCGAATAAGATCTTTACGATCTCCAATTTCATCACCTTTACGCGCCTGATCCTCACCCTGGTATTTCTGTACCTGTTTGTGACGGATAACAACCGCGTCATCGCCATCGTTATCTACGCCGTTGCCGCCTCCACCGATTGGATGGACGGTCAGATCGCCCGCATGACCAAGACGGTCTCGTGGCTCGGCAAGGTCATGGATCCCATTTGCGACCGTGCGCTGCTGTTCACCGGCGTACTTGGGCTGGTGGTTCGCGGAGAGCTGCCAATCTGGGTCTGCGTGCTCATTATTGGCCGCGACATCTATCTGGGCATCGGCACGCTTATCGTGCGTCATTATCACCGTCGCCCCATCGATGTCGTCTTTCCCGGAAAGATTGCCACTGCACTGCTCATGACCGGCTTCTCGCTCATGCTGCTCGGGTTCCCCGTTATTGACGGCCTGCATCTTTTACCTTTAACCCTTACGGCCTTCCCGGGCCTCAACGGAAGCTCGGTGCCCCTCGGCATCTTCTTTGTGTACGGCGGCGTGATCTTCTCCATGCTCACGGCTGTCATCTATTCCATTAAGGGCGGAGTGGCCATTAAACAGGCTCTCGCGCATCCCGAGGACGAGGACATCGACTTTCTGAACCCTGAAATCGAAGACTGATTCGTTGGGGTATGATTACGTACGGTTCATTATTTGCGGCACGTCCGCGATAAGTTAGGGGTTGTCATGGACAACATGGTTAACAATATGCCTCAGAATGATAAGACAGCTGACGCTACCTGCGTATTCCGCGTGCCTTCAAGCGACGTCACCGTTCCCGACCTCATGGCCAACGTGCGCATCACCGCCCCCGTTCTGTCCATCGTCAAGGGTCCGCAGACTGGTGCCGCCTTTGAGCTCGAGGACGACGTGACCACCATCGGCCGCGATCCTGCGAACGGCATCTTCCTCAATGACATGACCGTATCGCGCAGCCACGCGCGCATTATCCGCGAGGGCCTCGGCGCTCGCATCGAGGACTTAGGCTCGCTCAATGGCACCTGGGTCGACGGTGCCATCGTCAATGCAGCCCCGCTGCACGACGGTTCTTCCGTCCAGATCGGTACGTTTACGCTCATCTACCACGAGAGCACGCCGGAGCGCATCGAAACCGGTGAGTAGGGCATGGCCGAACGCAACTATCTGAGTATCGGCCAAGTCGTCAACCTACTTCGAGGCGCATACCCCGATCTTTCGAACTCAAAAATTAGATTTCTAGAAGATGAGGGGCTCATTACCCCTCATCGTACGCCTAAGGGATACCGTCAGTACTCTAAGGAGGACGTTGATCGCCTGGAGGTCATCCTGCACTTGCAGAAGACCCGCTACATGCCGCTCAACGTGATTAAGCAGCGCTTGGAAAACGCCACGGACCTGTCAACGCTCGCCTACGAGGTGGGCTTGCTGTCCGATGTTCCGCTTAAGACGGAGCCCAAGGAGACCAAACAAAAGCTGCATCCCATCGAGACCATTCCCGATATGCTGGGCGTCGAGATCTCGTTTATCCGCTCGCTCGCCGAGAACGACCTCATTCGCATCATCAAGAGTCCGCAGAACCGTGAGCTCGTCGATGGTCGCGATTTTCCGATCATCCGCTACTGCTCCGAGCTGTCACGCTTCCACATCGAGCCGCGCAACCTGCGTCAGTACGTGTCTTCCGCCAACCGCGAATCCTCGATGTTTGAGCAAGTGCTCGTAAGCATGCTCGGCATGGACACCTCCGATGACGAGCGCGACGCCAAGCTCGAGCGTGCGTTTAAGAAGCTTCACGACCTCACCGAGGGTGTGCATACGGCACTGCTCAAGAACCGCGTTTTTGAGTCGCTCAACGCCGTGGTCGAGGACGCCGACATCGATGCACTCGATGAGGAAATCGCTCGCTCCGAGTCCACCAAGGCCAAAAACGAAGAAACTGTCGCGCCGGCTTCGCACGAGGATTCTCTCGTAAAGCCGCTCAAGGTCGTCGCCCCTTCGCAAACCGGCACCGCCACCGCGGGCAAATAACAGCTGCCGCTTATCCGGCAACCCATTGAAAGGTCATGCAATGTACGACTTCGAATCTCAAATCGTCGACATCCCCGACTATCCCGAGCCCGGAGTCATCTTTAAAGACATCACGCCGCTCTTTGGCAATCCCGAGGCGCTCAAAGCCATGACCGATGCCCTCGCCGAGCACTTTGCCGGCATGGGAATCACCAAGGTCGTGGGTCCCGAGGCTCGCGGCTTTATGGTTGGCGTACCGGTGGCTGTGGCCCTTGGTGCCGGCTTTGTTCCCGCACGTAAACCGGGCAAGCTACCCCGCAAGACGGTGAGCCAGAGCTATGAGCTCGAATACGGCACCGACTCTATCGAGATCCATGCCGATGCCATTACCTCTAAAGATACCGTGTTGATTCTGGACGACTTGGTCGCGACGGGCGGAACCGTCGAGGCAACAGGTAAACTGGTGCGAGATATGGGCGCAAAGCTTGTGGGCTACGGGTGTATCCTTGAGCTTGCGTTTCTCAACCCGCGCGAGAAGCTCACGCCGACTGACGACGATGTTGAGCTCTTTAGCCTGGTGACGGTGGACTAGCCGTTACCCTTAGTTACTGGAAAGGAAGCTACATGCGCACAGCAAACACGCACAAAAACATGGCACGCTGCGCTGCTACGGCAACCCTCGCTTGTGTTTTGGGCTTGGGCCTCGCGGCTCCTGCCTACGCCGATACCGCATCCGACCTTGCCGCTGCTCGTACGAAGCTCGAGCAGATCGGTACCCAAACCCAGCAGATTTACGATGAGCTCGCCACGCAGACGCAGGCGCTCGATCAGACTGCTGGCGAGATCACGCAAAAGCAGCAGGAGATCGCTGACGGTCAGGCCAAGCTCTCGACCTATGTCGCCGGCGAGTACAAAACCGGCGGTCTGAGCCTGCTTCAGGTTCTGACCGGCGTCGATGACCTGAGCGATATGCTCAACCGTCTGTTCTACTACGGCAAAGTTTCCGATAAGCAGGCTCAGACCATTCAAGAGGTCAAGGAGCTTAAGCAGCAGCTCACCGATAAGCAGGCCGAGCAGGAGAAGAACGTCGCCACCACGCAAAAGAAGGTCGATGAGCTTAACGCCCAGCAGGCTGAAGCCCAGAGTGTCGTGAACTCCCTGGATTCACAGTTGCAGGCCGAGCTTGCTGCCGAGGCCCAGGCCAACGCCGCGCTGCAGGCTGGCATAAATGCTAGCACCGCCGAAAAGGCCACGGTGAGCAACGACACCGCCGGTACGAGCGAGAACACCAACAAGGGTGGCGGTACGACCAACGACGGCGGCGGAAACACGCCCGCGCCCGCTCCCACTCCGCAGCCCCCGACGCCCGCTCCGGCTCCGGCTCCGGCTCCGACGCCTTCCGCACCGAGCCAGTCCGTTGACGGCGGTTCCGTTGTTTCGCGTGCCTATAGCAAGCTCGGATACGCTTACTCTTGGGGTGGCATTGGGCCGAACAGCTTTGACTGCTCCGGTTTTGTAAGCTATTGCCTCACGGGACGCTACTGCCGTCTGGGCACCACGGTCGACTTCATGGGTTGGACCCGTGTGTCCGATCCGCAACCCGGCGATGTTGTGGTTAACTCCTACCATACCGGCATCTATATCGGTAATGGTCAGATGATCCATGCTTCCGACTACAAAACGGGCGTCATCATCAGTTCCGTCGCAGCCGGTATGAACAACAACTACATTTTCGTGCGCTACTAAGTCACTCTGTATAGCGAACGAAGGTGAACCTCGTGGCCTTTGAGCTGCGAGGTTCATTTATTTATGACCGTGCTCCATACATGATCCTAATGTGCTAGTTTTCAATACTAGATGCACGCTTCATCGGTGAGCAATATAGCTATAATGATTGAGAAGCATATAGAAAGGACCCTCTATGAGCTGGGCACTTATCTCCGATTCGAGCTGTAACCTCCGCGATTGGCAACCGACCGCACCTCATACCACCTTTGCATTTGCACCCCTTAAGATCCGAGTGGGGGAGCGTGAATTCGTTGACGACCTCTCGCTCGATGTTCACGAGCTTAATGTTGCCATTCAATCGGAAGCCGGCGCATCATCGAGCGCCTGCCCAAGCGTAGGGGAGTGGGCTGAGCTCTTTAAGCTCGCTGACAAGACGATTTGCATGCCCATCTCCGAGGGCGTCTCGGGAAGCTACAATGCCGCGGCCACCGCGCGTGACATGGTGCTTGCCGAAGAGCCCAACCGTCAGATTCATTTGGTTAACTCGCGAGCCGCAGGTGGCAAAATGGATCTGATCTTCTTGCTGTTCGACCGCTATCTTACGAGCAACCCGGATACCTCCTTTGAGGACGCCTGCGCTTACTTCGATAGCTTGGAGCAGAACAGCAAGATCCTCTTTAGTTTGTGCAATTACGAAAACCTTGCGAAGGCCGGACGTATCCCTAAGGCGGCCGGCGTTATTGCTAACAAGCTCAATATCCGCATTTTGGGCACGGCGAGCGAAGCGGGCAAAATTGAACTCGTTGGGCACACCCGCGGCGAAAAGAAGATGCTCACCAAGATTGTCGACACCATGGAGGCCGAAGGCTTTACCGGCGGCGAGGTCGTTATCGACCATGTCGAGAATGAGGCAGGCGCCCAAGCACTTGCCAGCCGAATTGTGGAGCGCTGGCCCGGCTCCAAGACCATCATCATGCCCTGCAACTGCCTGGATTCCTATTACGCCGAGATGCACGGCCTCATCATCGGCTACGGCATGGGCGTAGCTTCGGGCAAATAAAGTCCAACCAAGCAAAAATACGGGCGGGACAAAGCGACAGATGGCTCTTTGTCCCGCCCGTTTTATACGTCGGTTAGCTATTAAACCCATTGAACTTGAGATAGCTCATCAAGTAAGCCTTCGAAACAAAGGATGAAACCGCGCTGCGCACAAGCAGCGACTCACGCGTTACCTGATGCGCCGTATCGGGAACCGGCGTCGGCTCGACGGAAAACGCCGAACGAATCGATGCCTCGAGCTGATCAACCACATAGTTGAAGGCCGTCGGGGCATCGTAGCTCAATCGCTGAATGTTAAAGAGTGCCTGCACCGCAGCAATAGGTAGCACCTGCTTAAAGATGCAGATAGCGATCAGACGGGCAATCTGCTCGCGGCCATATTGCTTTTTAACCGGAGCAGGCACCAGGCCGACCTTCACGTAGTTGTTGATCATCGATGGCGTAATGACGGGCTGCTCAACGCAAATGGACAGCGGCTCCATCCACAGCGCAACATACTCAATAACCTGGTCGCGATAGAGCGTCACATTGGGCAACTGGTCATAGCGCGACAGACTCAACGTATTGAGTTTGCACACGATTTCGGACTGAATAAATGCATCGGGCAGCACAGTGGGCTGAATATCCTCGGGCTTAATACTGACCGACGAATCGGACATCGGAATAACGTGTTTAACGTGGTTCATAAAGGTCCTCCGTTCATTTTCTATATTGTATTCTAGGTTATCTAGTTTTGCATACCACATAGCCGGCAAGTAAAAGTGGTTGGACAACACATTGATGCATCGTCCAACCACTTTGTTTAAAGATAGCAACATTACATAAGATATATTATCGTACTTATCCACGGAGAAACGCGTATGCGCTCGTTGCTGCTATGGCTCCGTCCGAAACAGCGGTCACAACCTGGCGTAAACGTTTGGAACGGATATCGCCAGCGGCAAATAGACCAGGTGTACAGGTGGCCATCGAATCGTCGGTGACAATGCCGCCGTCGGGAGCCAGGTCGACTAGATGCTCAACAAGCTCGGTATGTGGCTGCGTCCCCGTAAAGACAAAGATGCCAAACGAGCCGGGCTCAAATGACTCGGCATGAGTTTCCCCAGATGCATTGTCCTTAAAGGTAATCGTCGTTGGCATGGCTTCGCCCGATAGCTCCACAATACTAGTTTGGTACCTAACTGTAATATTGTCCTTTGCGAGTACTTTCTGAACAACACCATCGGGCGCACGGAACTGGTCGCGGCGCAGCACGATGGTCACACTATTGGCAATGTCGGACAGGAACAGAGCCTCTTCGCATGCCGAATTGCCACCACCGATTACAAAAACCTGCTTGCCGCGGAAAAACATGCCGTCACATGTTGCGCAATATGAAACGCCACGACCGCGATACGTATCCTCGCCTGCGAAACCTGCCGGACGCGGCGTGGCACCCATGCAAGCGATAACGCTCGAGGCCAGCGTATCGCCCATATCGTGATGCACCGTAAACAACGCTGCATCGGCATCGTAATCGATACCCGTAACCATGCTCCATGTAACCTGTGCTCCCAGGCCCTCTGCATGCTGCTGAAAACGCTCGCCGAGTTCGGCGCCACTCAGGAGCGGGAAACCCGGATAGTTCTCGACCTCATTGGTTGTGGCGATCTGCCCTCCCGACATGCCCTGCTCAATCACGGTCGTCGTCAGGTTGGCACGCGCAGAATAAATGGCGGCAGCATAGCCCGCGGGGCCGCCACCGATAATCGCAACATCGATCGGCTTATCGGTAGTCATGAAGCGTCCTTTCGTCGAAACGTTGTCGTTCTTTGCGCTCATACCCAAATTTACGTGAACGTGACACTCATGCACTACAATGATAAATCCGTATTACAAAGCTGAAGGGGAGTTATCGATGGACCAGGCGCAGACGAGTGACGACGCTCCCCTGCTCACGCACAGCACTCCCCAATCGGAGCAAACCACGCTCCTGGCTCAGCAAAAACCTCTCGTGACCATCGTGCACGCCTCCGTTGGCTCGGGCCACAAGGCCGCCGCAAATGCGATTGCGCAGGCATTCGACCTTATCCGCGGCACCAATGGCATCCCCGAGGATATTGAGATTGAAGTGCTCGATATCCTTGATTTTGGACGTATTAAATTCGACGGCAATAAGACCGCGGCTTCTTTTACGGGAGCCACGCGCCCCATTTACGACCTGACCTGGCGATATACGCTTACGGGACATCTTCTCTGGGGTGGCGGAACGGCATGGTCGCGAATTATGTTCCCCGCCTTCAACGAATATATTCGTAGCCGCAGGCCCATAGCCGTGGTTGCAACGCACATCACGGCAGCCAATGTTGCCGTGGGCGCCCGCGTAATTACGGGTATCGATTATCCGGTCATCTGCGTACCGACCGACTACGAAGTCGAGGGATGGTGGCCCCACAAGGACACCGATTTATTCTGTGTTGCCAACGAATTTATGGCCGAAACGCTGCGTCCGCGCAAGGTGCTCGAAACAAAGATTCGCATTACCGGCATTCCCATTCGCGCCGGATTCGACACGGATTACGATCGCGAGGAAGAGCTAGCTAAGTTCAACCTCCCCACCGACAAGACCGTCGTGCTGGTAATGGCCGGTGCCAGCTTGCCTCAACCGTACGTTCGCTTTCGCGCGGAGATGGACCGCACCCTCCCCTTCCTACGCAGCTTCGAAGACATGCACTTTGTCTTTTTGCCGGGCAAGGATAAGGAATACGCCGCCCGCCTCAAGACGCTCTTCGATGCCATGAAGCTCGAAAACGTCACAGTTCTGGACTACGTGAACGACATGGCGGCCCTCATGCACGGCTGCGACCTGGCAATTCTCAAATCGGGCGGACTCACCGTCACCGAGTGCCTGTGCGCGCATCTGCCGATGATCCTGCTGGGCAAGTCCTATGGCCAGGAAAAGGCCAACACCACGATGCTCACCGGCATGGGCGCCAGTATGCATGTCACCACCGCACGAGAACTTATCGTGACGTTGCGCCACCTGCACGACCATCCCGAATCACTCAAAGCCCTACTCATCAACGGCGAAGTACTACGCCGCCCCCACGCAGCCGAAGATATCGCCATCGCAACCATGGAGCTCGTAGGCAAACCCCAAAAGCGCAAACGAGCCTTCTGCCGCTTCTACTGGGGAGGAAAGCCCGCGCATATCAGGTAGCGTCTTAAATTCCGCTTACCTGTGGGAGGCCCCTATATATCATCCCGTGCTCAAACATTCTCGCTTCGCTGCGAAACTGCGCGCGGGACGATATATAGGGGCCCCCCACAGGCAAGCTGCGTTTACGCACTAGCGGCTTCGCCAGATTCCCCTCCAGTAGAACCTGCTAAGGCGATACCAGAAAATATAAAAGCAGTAAGCCGATGCGGCAAAGGCGGCGTCCCTTTGCCGCATACTAACTAGAACCTAAAACACATTCCCGATTAGGATTTACAAGGATGTAGTCCAGCTAATAGAGAGTCAGAACAACAAGCAAGTCGTAATTATATTGATGAGGCCCACCGCGCAAGTCGAAATACATATTCAAGTATGTGGCCTCTCACCCAGGGCCCACACATATCGTCCCGCGCGCAGTTTCGCAGCGTAGCGAGAATGTTTGAGCACGGGATGATATGTGTGGGCCCTGGGTGAGAGGCCAACCCTACATCTTGAAAATGATTAAGCGACGCCGCTGGATCCGAAGCCTCCGTTGCCTCGGTCGGTTTCGTCTAGTTCTTCTACTTCTGTGAGTTTGACCGTGGGGACTTCTTGGATGACGAGTTGGGCTATGCGGTCGCCTTTGTTGATTTGGATGTCGTTGGTGGGATCCAGGTTGATGAGGATAACCTTGAGTTCTCCTCGGTAGTGGGCGTCGATGAGGCCCGGCGTATTGACTATAGACAGGCCCTGCTTGATGGCCAAGCCGCTGCGGGGCTGGACGAAGCCGGCGTAGCCATCGGGCAGGGCGATGGCCAGCCCCGTAGAGACCAGACGGCGTTCGAAGGGCTTCAGGACGCAGTCCTCGTTGGAGCGCAAATCCAAGCCGGCATCAGTGGGATGGGCGTATTTGGGAAGCTCGACGGTGGGATCGAGACGCTTTATGTTGACGGTAATGTTGGACATGGAATCACCTTAGCTTGTCGAGCTCTTGCAGAAACTCATCGACGTCTTTGAAATCGCGGTAGACCGAGGCAAAGCGGATGTACGCCACCTTGTCAATCTTGGCCAAGCGCTTGAGCACCATGTCACCCAACTCATGGGACGTGACGGCCGTCAGTGTGCGAGAGCGCAGCTCGACCTCGATGTCATCGATAATCTCATTGAGCTTCTTAGTGTCGATATCGCGCTTGATGGTGGCGCGCATCAAGCCGACGAGCAGCTTATTGCGATCGAACCGCTGCTTGGTTCCGTCTGACTTAATGACCTCGATAGGGTCCTCGCATCGCTCGAACGTTGTAAAGCGATAGTTACACGAGCAACATTCGCGACGGCGCTTAATGGTGTTATTTGACTCCTGCATACGGGAATCAACGACGCGGGTATGTGCCTTGCCGCATTTGGGACAGCGCATGGTACCTCCTCTTAAACGATAACAAGGGTACCATGCGCAGCGCGATAATGATTACGAACGAGCAGGAACCTTAAGATGCGCACCGGCGGCGAGCGAACCATGCTCCAGATGATTGACGTTACGGATCATGTCGGAAGTCTCTTGCGTGGAAAGGCCTTCGATTGGATATTCCTCGGCAAGCGACCAAAGAGAATCGCCAGTCTGAACGCGAATGGTCTCGTAAGTAATGTTGGAAACGGACTCGGCATACGCGGCGTGACGAGCGCTAAAGACCGAAGTAGCGAGGACAAAGAAGAGCGTAAGCGCAACGGCGACGGCGACAATCGTCGGAACCTTCAGGGCAACGCGGGCCGGCGCGACTACAGCCTGCTGATTGCGAGCAGGCTTTACGGTCAAAGGTTGAATGCCGGAGCGGCCACCCTGAACAACCGTAAAAGTGGGTTCTGCAGGCGTCTCGAGCTTAAGGGCGAGGTTTCCCTGGACCATATTCGTTGCGTTCATCATGTTCTCCTCTCGCGTGTTTTGCTGAGAACAGTTTTATCAAGCCGCGCGGACAAAAATGTCTAGCGCGAGAACGAATGTTCGGTTATTATTATCTTCGAACAGTTGTTCCTGTCAAGCAAAATTCGAACATTTGTTTGACATGGGTAGAGAGGATGCCCTGATGGCTCGCAAAATTACCAAGCGTCAGCAGCAAATTTACGACTTCATCAAGGAATATCAGCAGGAGAAGGGTTATCCGCCCAGCGTGCGCGAGATGGCTTCTGCCGTGGGCCTTTCCTCCCCAAGCACCGTGCACGCCCATCTCTCTGCCCTGGAGGCGCGCGGGCTGCTCAAGCGCGATGCCACCAAGCCGCGTGCCCTGGAACTCTTTAACGAGGACGGTTCCTCTGTCTCAATTTCTAAATCTGACGAGCCCACCGCACCTCGCGGAACGGTCTCGCTACCGCTCGTTGGTCGCGTCGCGGCCGGGATTCCCATTCTGGCCGAGCAGAATATCGAAGACACGTTTACTATCCCGACCGAAATCGCCACTGATCAGGGTTCCTTTATCCTTGAGGTGCATGGGAGCTCAATGATCAATGTCGGCATCTTCAATGGCGATTACATCATCGTCCGTGAACAAAAGAGTGCCATGAACGGCGAAATTGTCGTGGCCATGATTGATGGTTCGGCGACCGTCAAGACGTTCTACAAGGAGCAGGGGCGTGTGCGCTTGCAGCCCGAGAACGACACCATGGAACCTATCTATGCAACGAATCCCGTTATCCTGGGCAAAGTCGTCGGCTTGATGCGCCGGTTCTCGTAATGCAAAAACGCATAACCATATTTGATACCGTCCGCGGGTTTACGATGATTTCTATGGCAGGTTTTCACGCTTGCTATGATCTCGCCTACCTGTACGGCTGGGATATGCCCTGGTTTACCCAGTCAGTCTTTCAAGACATCTGGCGCGCCAGCATCAGCTGGGTATTTTTGTTTATCGCCGGTTGGATGTGCACCCTTTCGCGCAACAATATCAAACGTGCCGCCAAATACGCCTTAGCAGCACTCGTTGTCTGGTTGGCAACAACACTTGTCTCAGTCGACGATTCGGTTAATTTTGGCATCATCTACTGCATGGCCGCATGCACCGGCATCGTGGCGTTGACCGATCCCGTCCTTAAGAAGATAACGGCGAGATGGGGCATGCCCCTATGCCTTATGTTGTTCGCAATCACCTGGAGCATCCCCAAAACGATCTACCCTGTCCCCTACCTGGCGTGGCTGGGATTTCCGAGCCCTGGGTTTATCTCAGGTGATTACTACCCCATCATCCCGTTTATCTTTATGTATCTTGCAGGATACTTCGCCGCACACATAGCGCAGGGAATCGATAAGACCGTCCCTAGCTGGGCCTACGCCAACCCCCTGCCGGCGCTCGCCAGCCTTGGACGTCACGCTCTCCCCTTTTATCTGCTGCATCAGCCCATCATTCTGGGCATTTTGGAGCTCGTCTACTCGGTGCGATAACGCTCGAGCCGCGGTGCAATACGAGCCGGCAACTTCGCCACAATGCGAACGCCGTCCTCGAGATATTCCTCATGCAGAAGGGTTCCCTGCTCATGCACCAGCGTGATGAGAGCGCCCTCACGATACGGGATATCAGCGGAGAGCAACACATCGGTGGCAGCTGCCTCGCGAGCAATCCGGTCGACGAGATCGTCGAGCCCCTCGCCCGTTTGGGCCGAGAATAGAACGGCCTCCGGATAGCGACGACGGAAACTCAATCGATCGACGCTATCGAGAAGATCGATTTTATTGAACACCGTAAGCGTTAAACGCTCTCCGGCGCCGATCTCATCAAGCACGCGGTCGACAGCCTCCAGCTGCCGCTCATAATCCTCGTCAGACGCATCTACGACTTTGAGAATTAGATCGGCACCCAACACCTCGGAAAGCGTCGATTTAAAGGCATCGACCAGACCATGCGGCAGTTTTTGAATAAAGCCGACGGTATCGGTAATCGTCATGCCGCGACCGCCGGGCAGGCGATACGAGCGCGTCGTCGGATCGAGCGTAGCAAACAGCTTGTCCTGCGAAAGTACCGTAGAGCCGGTCAGACGATTGAGCAACGTCGATTTACCGGCATTGGTATAACCGGCTAACGCGACGCGAAACGCCGGTGACTCAATGCGGCTCTTGGATTGAACATCGCGGCGCTGTTCAACCTGCTTGAGCTCACGACGAAGCGCAGCGATCTTATTACGAATGAGGCGACGGTCGACCTCGAGCTGACTTTCGCCCTGACCAAAACGTGAGCCGATGCCGCCGCGCGTCTGCTCCTTGGCGAGATGGCTCCACATGCCACGCAGGCGAGGCAACAAATATTGAAGCTGTGCCAGCTGTACCTGCAGGCGTCCCTCACGCGTCTGAGCATGCAGGCCAAAGATATCCAGGATCAGTGCTGTACGATCGATAATCTTTACCGGCTCGCCCACGGCTTTCTCCAAATAGGATTGCTGCGAGGGGGTCAGGTCGTCGTCAAAAATAACGACATCGGCGTCCATGCGATGCACCAGGCCGCACAGCTCTTCAACCTTACCGGAACCGATAAACGATTTAGGATACGGCTTTACCAAACGCTGCGACAAACGTGCCACGCACTGGGCACCAGCTGTGTGGGCAAGACGCTCCAGCTCATCAAGCGAGCGATCGTGTGGCCATGCATTGTCGCGCCACTCAACACCAACTAAAATGGCACGCTCGGGCTCGGGTGCCGTGGGAACAAGGGGGAAACGGGCCATTAGGCAGCCTCAATACGATGCAGGATATCCTCAACGACCTCATCGATCGTACATTCATCCATATCAAACCACACGATACGGTCATCGCGCTTAAACCACGAAAGCTGACGCTTGGCATAACGACGCGAACGCATCTTAATGAGTTCGCGAGCCTCATCCATGCTCATCACACCATTGAAAGCATCGATGATCTCTTTATAGCCAATTGCCTGCATCGAAGTCAGGGCATCTCCCAGCCCCTGGTCCATCAGACCGCGAACCTCATCAACAAGACCCTGTTCAAGCATCAGATCGACACGCAGGTTAATGCGCTCGTAGAGCACCTCGCGATTACGCGTCAGACCAAACCATAGAGCATGATAATGCTCACGCGGAACACTAAACTGACTTTTTTGCTGTGCATAGGAGATACCATCATCATGCATCTCGAGCGCACGAATCACACGGCGCACATTATGGGGATGAATAACAGCAGCAGATTCTGGGTCGCGCTCGGCAAGCAGCGCGTGCAGCGCTTCCTCGCCTATGCGCTCGGCAAGTTCCTGATACCCCACGCGACGATCGTCCTCAAGCTCGCCCGAGGGAAAATCCATCTCATCCAGGGCGGCCTTGAGATACAAGCCTGTGCCCCCGCAAAACACCGGTAGGCGGCCCTCGCCAAGCAAACGCTCAACATGCACACGAGCGTCAGCCTGATAAAGCGCAGCAGAATATGCCACACCCGGCTCTACAATGTCGACGAGACGCAGCGGCGCCGTACACTCATCGGGCGCCATCTTTGCGGTACCGATGTCCATGCCGCAATAGATTTGCATCGCATCGCACGACAGCACTTCGGACGAAAGACGAGCTGCCAAACGGTCGGCAACATCACTCTTACCAACCGCCGTCGGACCGACGATCGCAACGGCGGAAAGACCTGCCCCGGGAGAAACCATTAGCGCGGCTCGCCCACAACGGAACCGGACAAATACCAGGTCTTGGCAACGTCAACGTCAATATCAACGATCTTGCCAACAAGCTGATCGATGCTGTAACCCTCGGGGATAGGCGCATGCACGGTCTGATTCTTGGGACTCTTGCCCAGCAGGACAGCGTCATTCTTTTTGCTCGTTCCCTCAATGAGAGCCGGCACCACAGTATGGAGCTCACCCTGGTTATACTCGTGTGCCGTGGTCTCGATAACCTTAACCAGGCGGTTGAAACGCTCGAGAATAACCTCATGCGGCGTAGGATCGTCAATCTCGGCGGCCGGGGTACCGGCGCGCTTGGAATAGATGAAGGTATAGGCCTGAGCATAGCGGACCGTCTCGGCAAGTGAGAGCGTCTGCTCAAAGTCTTCTTCAGTCTCACCCGGGAAGCCAACGATAATGTCGGTCGAGAGCGCGATATCGGGCATGCGGTTGCGAATGCGATCGACAAGGCCCAGATAGTCCTCGCGTGTATAACGGCGATTCATCTCTTTGAGGATCCGCGTCGAACCTGACTGGACGGCCAAGTGCAGCTGCGGCATAACGGCAGGCGTCTCGGCCATGGCGTCGATGGTCTCGGGCAACAGGTCCTTGGGATGCGAAGACGTAAAGAAGATGCGCTCCACGCCCGTATCGCCCACGGCACGCAGCAGATCGGCAAAACGCGGCTTGCCAAACAGATCGCGACCATATGAGTTAACGTTTTGGCCCAGCAGCGTAATCTCACGCACGCCCTGGCGCACCAAACCGGTCACCTCGTCGACAATCTCCTCGAAGGGGCGGCTCTTTTCGCGGCCGCGCACGTACGGCACGATGCAATAGGTGCAGAAATTATTGCAGCCCGTCATGATGGGCACCCAGGCGTGATACTGGGTCTCGCGATGCCACGGCATGCTCATGGCATCCGTATCCTCATGCTCATTGGTGCGGATATGACGCTTACCATCAAGGAACGCCTCGGCAATGAGCTCGGCCACATGTGCAATGGAATGCGTGCCAAAGACGACATTGACGTTATCGACGTTGGTGAGCAGGCCCTCGCCATCGCGCTGCGCGATGCAACCGCCAACGGCAACCACACGCTTGCCAGAAGGCGAAGGCGGCAGGCTTTTGCAGGAATTGCACTGACCGTACAGGCGAGTATCGGCGGCCTCGCGCACGCAGCACGTCATGAAGACAACGATATCGGCATGCGCGGGATCGAGCGCCATGAGGCAGCCATACGAATCAAGCAGACCGCTCACACGCTCGGAGTCGTGCTGATTCATCTGGCAGCCAAAGGTGCGGATAAAGTAGGTTTTACCGGCAAGAATATCGCGTACGGAACGCTGGTCCATGTGCATAAGTCCTAACGATGGGGAGCGAAACAAGGCAAGCAGAAGCTATGCCACAGGCTTAACATCATCCATGACGACGTTATCCATAGCAGCTCGATTGATCTGATGAACGTAGATAGAAAGGCGGATGGCCGTGCGCGACTCCCCGTTAATGAGGATGTCGGAGAACACGGGCGCGCAGGAAATATCAAAACCGGTTGGAATCAAAAAACCGCGCGCGATAGCAACGGCCTTAATGGCCTGGTTGACGGCACCGGCGCCGACACACTGGATGTTGACGGGCACACCATCCTTGACCATGCCGGCGATGGCGCCGGCAACGGACGCGGGCGATGATTTGCTTGATACCTTCAGGCAATCCATGAAGAAACTCCTGCATTTAAAAGTACGTTTTAACTGCAATAACTGTATCGTACCGAGTGGACTCGGTAAAGGCACTATTCCTCTTTGGCAAGATCAAAGGTCACGGTGATTCGATCACGCGAAACACGGATCTTTGGGTCGCCGCAAAGGTTGAGATAGTACCGGGCGGCAAGGTCATTAAAGTCGCGTTCCACAGCGCGCGAAAACTGTGCCATGTCATCCTTGGCAATACGTAGCCCGCGACGATCCTTCGCGAGATCGACAGGAGCCGGCGCATGCGAGGACGAATCACGCTCGCGCAGCAGACGCGCGGTCACACCGCGAACGGGCTTAATCTGCCCTGCCAAAATGCGATGGGCCGTGCGCTCGGACATCTCAAGACCCAAACCCGAACAAATACGGATAAAGTCCTCGGCATCAGAAGCAAGGCCTAAACGATCGACAACCGGAAGCTCGCTCTCGTCATCAATGAACAGGAGACGAGACGTATCGAGCCGACTTGACGCTTGAGCATAAAGGGTCGCGGCAATCTCAGACGGAGAACCAAGATAGACATCGCAACCACGCAACTCCTCGAGCGCAAACTCACAAGCAGCGCGAATAATATTATGTGGGCCGCGAGCGCAGACATAACGTCCGTCCTCATCCTTGACGGCCTGGGGCCAGCTGGACTGATCGGCACGCTCACTGAGGCGGTCGGCCGCAACGCTCACCTTAAAGGCTGAACCAAGATCGACGCCGGACGTGACCACACGGGCCTCGTCGGTGTTCTGCTTGATCGAAAACAATGCCATGCCACGACCGTGAACGCCCCAACGGTCCATCTTCATGCTCTCGAGCTTTGAGGTAACGCGAGCATCGAAGATTCGCTCTTGCATATCCTGCGGAACACCCGAGCCGTTATCCAGAAAGACAAGCGTGCGGACGCCATCTTCCTTGGTTGTGGCGAGATAGACCTTGTCGGCGCCGGCATCGCGAGCATTACGGAGCATTTCGATGACGATATCCTCGACATGCTGAATGTCGTGCTTTGCCTGGCGCCGCTCGGCCTCCGAAACTCGGAGGCGGACATACCCCTCGCCAAGGTTCTCCTCGACGCGAAGGTTGCCCTCCCCCGACATCGACGCGATAAATGAGATGAGCTCGTTCGCGTCGCTCATGTTATTTAGCGATATCGACAGCGCGGCTCTCGCGAATCACGACGACGCGCACCTGACCGGGATACTCCATCTCTTCCTCGATCTGATGGGCGATATCGTGGGCCAGGACCGTGGACTGGGCATCGGAGATCTTGTCCGGCTGAACCATGACGTGGACCTCGCGACCAGCCTGCATGGCATAGGTACGCTCGACGCCGTCATGGGAGTTGGCGATCTCCTCGAGCTTCTCAAGGCGCTTGATGTAGTTCTCGGCAGACTCGCGACGGGCACCGGGGCGAGAGGCGGAGACGGCATCGGCGGCCTGTACCAGGACATCGAGCACCGTGTTGGGGTCGACATCGGCATGGTGAGCCTCGATAGCGTGGACGATAACGGGCTTCTCGCCATAACGACGGGCAAGCTCGGCGCCGATGACGGCATGCGGGCCCTCGACGTCGTGGTCGATTGCCTTGCCCAGGTCGTGCAGCAGGCCGGCGCGCTTAGCGGTCACAACGTCCAGGCCAAGCTCGGAAGCCATCACGCCGCACAGGTCAGAGACCTCGAGGGAGTGCTGAAGCACGTTCTGACCAAACGAAGTACGGTAGCGCAGGGCACCAAGGGTCTTGACGATCTCGGGGTGCAGGTCGTGAATGCCGGTATCGAAGGCAGCCTGCTCGCCAGCCTCGCGCACGCGCTGCTGAACCAGGTCGGCAGCCTTGTGATACATCTCCTCAATACGGGCGGGATGAATGCGGCCGTCGGCGATTAGGTTCTCGAGGGCGACACGGGCGGTCTCACGACGGACCGGGTCGAAGCTCGAAAGAACGACGGTCTCGGGCGTGTCGTCGATCACGAGGTTGACGCCGGAAACCTGCTCGAAGGTCCGGATGTTGCGACCCTCGCGACCGATGATACGGCCCTTGAGGTCATCAGAGGGAATGTGCACGGAGGTAACGGTGACCTCGGCAGTGTGGTCGGCGGCACAGCGCTGAATCGCCAAGGACAGAATCTCCTGGGCGGTCTTGTGGCACTCGGCGCGAACCTGCTGCTCGGACTCGCGAATGATCGTGGCGGCCTCGTGGGTGACCTCGCCGCGAACCTTATCGAGGAGCTCCTTGTGGGCGTCCTCGCGGGTAAGGTCGGCGATTCGCTCGAGCTCGGAGGTCTGCTTTGCGCAGAGCTCCTCGAGCTCACGGGAGCGCTTCTCGACCTGACCGGCCTGGCTGGACAGCTGATGCTCGCGCTTGTCGAGAGCGTCGTTGCGGCGATCGAGGGATTCCTCGCGCTGCATCACGCGGTTCTCGAGCGTACGAATCTCGCTCTTACGCTGCTTGTCCTCGGCCTCGGCGGCCTGCTTGTTCTTGATGATCTCCTCTTTAGCCTCGAGCAGAGCCTCTTTTTTGAGGGTCTCGGCCTGACGCTTTGCATCGTCGATCAGGGACTCAGCCTGTGCATGTGCCGACTGGATCTTTTCGTCGGCCTCGTGAAGACTACCCTGCTTGGCGGTGCGCATGTAGGCAATGGCGGCGATGGCACCCAAAACGATGCCAACGAGCGCAGCGATGATAGGCATGCTCACTCCTTTTTATGGATTCGTTACACAACAAAGCGAACCGTCCTTACGAACGGCTCGCGACATTTGAGTAATATGGGCGCAGCTTATGCGGGTCGGATACAGATAAACATATAAACAAACTCATCACAGATGAGCACATATCACAAAGCAAATGACAGTGTTTATCGTACGTTGAACCGCAACAACTGTCAAATAAATAGCCCCAGCACGGCGGCTAAAACGCGGTGAACGGCAGGACCACAAAACGCATATGCCTAAACCGCACATTCCTCGCATTCGGCATCGAGGCGTGCCTTAACGGCATCGGCGGCAATGTGATACGAGAAGCCCTTGCCCATCAAAAACCGAACCAGTTTTTCGAATCCGCGAGTCTCTGGAACACGCCGCTTGGCAAGTAGGGCTGACGCACGCGCCAAATCGTCTTCGACGGCAAAATATTCCTCGGGATAACCGGGAATGTCATCGAGCACGACATGACGACGCTTGAGCTCGGTCTCGATTTTGCGCTGTCCCCAACCGCGCCGCTTGCGTTCCTCGATAAAGTACGAGCAAAAGCGGTTCTCGTCTAAAAAGCGATACTCGGTGGCGCGCTCGACGGCGAAATCGATCGAGGGCTGGTGAAAGCCGTAGCTAGCCAGCTTGTCACGGACCTCACCCGTCGCATGGTCGCGGCGCGATAACATCTCGGTCACCATGGTAAGTGCACATTTACGCTCGATGAACTGCACCGCCTCACGAAAGTTGTCCCAATCACAGGGAAGATCAGGGCGGTTTTTGACATACAGGCGCGCGACCCGCACGGGAATCCAAATGGACCGCTCAAAACCGTCCTCAAGCTCACAATCGATATGCGCGCAGGGCTTTTTAGACGCATACCCGCTCGAGAACGAGGAGGCCGCCTTCTTATCGGGAAAGACGACCGTGGCCTCGGTCACCGTATACGACATGAGCGTAACCGCTACTCGTCGTCATCATCGAGCATGGCGGAGCCGTCAATGGCATAGAGCTCATCGAACTCCTCAGGCGCAGGCTGATCGGTCAGCTCTACCTCGGACGGAGCATCGTCATCAAACTCAAGCCCGCAGGCAAGACGGACCTTATGCTCAATCTCGTCGGCGCAATCGGGGTGTTCGCGCAGGAACGCCTTGGCGGCCTCGCGACCGTTGCCGAGCTTGTCCTCGCCATAGGCAAACCAGGAGCCCATCTTCTTGCAAATGCCGCACTCGACAGCCATGTCCAGAATCGAGCCCTCCTTAGAGATGCCCGTACCGTACATAATGTCGAACTCAGCAGAACGGAACGGAGCTGCCACCTTGTTCTTAACGACCTTAGCGCGCACGCGGTTACCGATAACCTCGTCCTTAAGCTTAATGCTATCGATACGGCGAATGTCGATACGCACCGAAGAGAAGAATTTAAGGGCGCGGCCGCCCGTCGTGGTCTCGGGGTTGCCGAACATGACGCCGATCTTCTCACGCAGCTGGTTAATGAAGATGCACGTCGTGTTGGACTTAGACAGCGAGCCGGCGAGCTTGCGGAGCGCCTGGCTCATCAGGCGAGCCTGAAGACCGACCGTAGTGTCGCCGATTTCTCCCTCGATCTCGGCACGCGGGGTCAGCGCGGCGACGGAGTCGACGACGATGGCATCGATGGCGCCGGAACGCACGAGCATGTCAACAATCTCAAGCGCCTGCTCGCCCGTATCGGGCTGGGAAATGAGCACCTCGTCGATATCCACGCCGATGCGCGCGGCATACGTGGGATCAAGCGCGTGCTCGGCATCGATAAATGCCACAACGCCACCCATTGCCTGGGCCTCGGCCAGGATCTCGAGCGAAAGCGTCGTCTTACCGGAGGACTCAGGACCGTAAATCTCGACGATACGGCCGCGCGGCACGCCGCCGATACCCAGCGCGGCATCGAGGGCCAGGGCGCCCGTGGGAATGGCCTCGACCTCGAGCTCGGGACCACCGTCGCCGTACCTCATGATGGAACCCTGGCCGAATTTCTTCTCGATCTCGGCCTTGGTGGTGGCGATCATCTCATCGCGCTCTTTACCCGTCGTGCGAGCATGAACGGTACGTACGGGACCTGAATTCTTGGCCATGAATAGCCCTCCTCTTAACAACCTGCATCGATAATAAACGAACGGCTGTTCGTGGTCAACCGTTCAGGCCAATCATATGCAGGCGGTCTTTCCAAAACCCAACCAAACGCCGACCAAACACTGACCAAATGCTTGACCGCAGGCGAACCAAGAAAATCATGGCGAGGAAAAATACGACAACTACCTGCACAAAGATAAAATTCGCCGGAGGTCCCTATCTCCACAATTAAGGGGCCCGGAGGCCCCTTAAAACACGTCTATTCCATAGAGTTGAGCACAAGGGCAATGCGACCCAATGCCTCCGTGACCGCATGGGCACGAACACACGAACGGTCGCCCTCATAGTGGCAGCGCACAGAGTCCACGACCGGCACTCCCCCATCGGCGGAACGATGTGCCCAGCCAATATAGAAAGTGCCAGCAGGATCGTCCTCAGTACCACCGCCGGGGCCGGCATAACCCGTTGCGCTCACTGCAATATCGCTCTGGTACAGTTCCAGCGAACTCGACGCCATCTCGCGCGCAGTTTGATGCGACACCGCGGTGTAGCGGTCGAGCGTCTCCTGCTCAACACCCAGCACGCGATGCTTAATCTCATCGCAGTAGGTCACCGCACCGCCACGCAGCACCGCCGAGGCGCCCGGGATATCCGCAATCGTCGAGGCGATCATACCCGCCGTCAGCGACTCAGCCGTCGAAACCGTCACACCCCGAGCGCTCGCGCGCTCGACGATATCGCGCGCCAGCTCCTCGTTATGTGCGGAAATCTGCTCAAAAGAGTCCGTCATACCCACCAGGACCTAGACCGAAAAGACGATCTTGCGGCAGTTCCAGAAGTACTGGGCGCCCGAGATAACGGTCAAGACAACGGCAACGGCATACAGGAAGCGCGACACCGAGTAGATGCCGAGCGTCAGCGCCACCGGGCCAAGGTGCAAGCCGGCCATAGCAAAAACGCACAGGTAACCGCAGATGGAGACCATCGTGGTCGCCGTCTTGTACTTGCCGAGCTTATCGGCCGCAACGACCACACCAGCCGCACTCGCGACCATGCGAAGGGCGCTCACCAGAAGCTCACGGAACAGGATAATGAACACGGACCACACGGTCACCGCGCCAAAATCCAAGAACAGCAGCAGGGCCGAGAACACGAGCAGCTTATCGGCGATGGGGTCCAAGAATTTACCGAAGTCGGTGATCTCGTTGCGCGAACGCGCCAGATAACCGTCGACCTTATCGGTGCACGACAGGATCACATACAGAATGAAGGCAGCGGCGGCGAGCGGGCCGTCGAAGATGCTCCAATCCGTACCGGCAACACTCGTGTGAGAAAGCGCCGACACGATCATGAACACCGGGATAAAGACGATGCGAACGCACGTCACGATGTTGGCGGGCGTCCAAACACTCGTCAGTTCCTTATTGCTCTCGTTTGCCACGATGCTCTCCTACTCCACAACATGGCCGATAAGCTCATAGCAGAAGCTATCGGTAAACTCGACAGTCAGAATATCGCCCACGGACGCCTCACTGGCGTCCAAGTGGACCGCGCCATCGGAATCGGGCGCCTGGAACCAGGCATGGCCGATCAGCTCGGTGCCGTCCTCGGTTTCTTCGATACCGTCGACGATCACCTGGGCGCGCTCGCCCACATGTGCGGCGGTGGCGGCAAAACCGAGCGACTCGGCCAGGTCCATGGCCTCCTGGGCGCGCTCGAGCTTGACCTCTTCGTCGACCTGACCCTCCATCTTAGCGGCCAGGCTGCCCTCCTCCTGCGAGTAGGCAAAGACGCTCGTGTAGTCAAAGCCGACGGTGTCCATAAAATCGATAAGGTCGCGGAACTCGTCGTCGGTCTCGGTCGGGAAGCCGACCATAGCCGTGGAACGGATCACGATGCCGGGGATACGCTCACGCAGATCGCGGAACAGGTCCTCGAGCTCCTGGCGCGAACCGGAACGGCGCATAGCCTTGAGGATGCGCGCGTCGCAGTGCTGCACGGGGATATCGATATAGGGCAGCACCTCGGGCGTATCGCGAATCGTATCGATAAGCTCATCGGTCATGCCCTCGGGCTGCAGATAGAGCACGCGGACCCAGACGTTGTGCGGGCGCACGGCCTCGGCGACGGCACGCAGCAGCTGCGCCAGATTGCGCGGCGAGCCCTCGGCGACATCCTCGTCAGTAAAGTCGGTGCCCCAAATACCCGTGTCCTGGCCGATCAGCACGATCTCGCGCACACCGCCGGCAACCAGGTCGCGTACCTCGGAGATAATGCTCTCGGCATTGCGCGAATGATAGCGACCGCGAATATAGGGGATCATGCAGAAGCTGCAGAAGCGGTTGCAGCCATCGGAAATCTTGACGTAAGCAACGGCGCCCTCGACGGTACGCTTGACCTGAGGGATATAGGCCGCGATCTCACGCTCGACACCCAGTACGCCATCGATGACCGCCACGATGCCGTCCTCATCGTCGGCCTTCACAAAGGCAGCGACCTCGGGCAGCTCGTCGGGCAGGTCGTCGCCATAGCGCGACGGCACACAGCCGCACATGACGATGGGGCAAGAACGAACGCCGTCCTGAACCTCATTGGCGAGCTCGAGCGTGGTCTCGATGCTCTCGGACGTTGCGGAGGCGAGGAACGAACATGTATTGACGATGGCGATATCGGCATCCTGCGGGTCGAATGCTTCCTCGTAGCCTGCGGCGGTCAAAAGAGAACGCATGCGGTCGGTGTCAACCTCGTTCTTAGCGCACCCGAGGGTGATGTAGAGCACGGAGCCCAACGGTGTATCCATGTTGGAGAGCGGTCCTTTCGAATGATATTAGCGGTAGTTGGTGAACTGTAGCGGCTGGCCGTAGTCCTGGTCGCGCAGGAACTGGATCACGGTCTGCAACGCATCCTTCGAAGCAGAGGAAACACGCAGCTTGTCGGCCTCGATGGTCACCTTGACCTTGAGTTTTTGGTCCTTGATGTCCTTGTTGATCTTCTTGGCGGTCGCCTGGTCGATACCCTCGACGATATGGCCGAACACGCGCACGGTGCCGCCCGATGCCGCCTGAGGAGCATCCCACGAGACAGCCTTGAGGTCGATGCCGCGCTTGATGAGCTTGGAGCTCAGCACGTCGATAATCTGCTTGGAGACAAAGTCGGCCGGGGCGTTAATCGTAAAGAGCTTGTCGCCCTTCGAAAGCTCGATCGTAGCGCCGGAATCCTTAAGGTCATAGCGCTGGGAAATCTCGCGCGTGGTCTGCTGAAAGGCGTTGTCGACCTCTTGCATGTTGACCTCGGACACGACGTCGAAGCTGGAATCTTTAGCCATGATGTTTCCTTTCGCGTACGAGCGGCTTAGTAGCTATCGTACGAATAGTCGGTAGAATCGGTGGGCGTCTGACCGTCAGTTGCGGTATCGGCGCCATCCGCGGACTGGGCATCGGTACCGTCGGTGGTATCGTTACCATCGGTGGCGTCGGCACCATCAGAACTCTCACCATTCTCGGAATCAGTCGTCTCCTTCTTGGGAACGGTGATCGTCACACGCGCCACGCCGGAGGTCTTGGTATCGTAACGGACCTTTTCACCGTTCTTGGTAACGGTGACATCGGAAGGCTTGGATGTGGTGATCTCGATCGAGGACTCGGGCGTGTACTCCTGCCCAAAGGGGCCAGTCGCCTGGGCGCCATAGACCGACTTGCCGTCGACCTTGACCTCAATCCACGCGGTCTTACCCTTGGCAACGGAGACTTTGACCTTCGTGACCTCGTTCTCTTCCTTCTTGGCCGTCGTCTTGGTGGCGTCCGAATCAGTCGACTCATCCGTCGCCTCATCGGTGTCTTCGTCCTCGTCGACCGTTTCGGTCTTCTTGGAAGACTTCTTAGTCGTTGTCTTGGTAGCAGTGGGCGTCTCGGGCGTGGTCTCGGGCGCCGAAGATGCGCAGCCGCGCAGAAGCACCACGATGAGCACAATCAACAGCAGCGCAACGGCACCGATGCCGGCGTAGACGATACGCGGATCGAGCCCGTTGTTTTGAGGAGTACGTGATCCGCCGCGTCCACGATTGGAACTGCTGCGGCCGCCTCCCTGAGGCATACGACCACGATTGCTATCGGAACGGCCGCGATAGCCACCCTGGCCCTGAAGGCTGCGCTGACCCGAGCGGGGCGCAAGTTCACCGCGGCCTTGATAGCCACGCTGGCCCGAACGCGGAGCCGAAGAGCGCTGGCCATACGGCTGTGATTGAGAGCGAAGACGCGGCGTCACCTGCGTGGTATCGGCGTCCGCATAGCCTCCGCGAGAACGTCCCGTAGAGGCACCACGGTAACCGCGATCGGAATAGCCGCCGTCGCCGTAGCCGGCACGAGGGTCACGCGCCACGCCGCGGGCAGCGGGAAGTGCACGGTCCTCGGGCATCGGCGTGCTGCGGAACCGGTCACGCTGTGAGCGAATCTCCTCGCCCGAACCCGTCTCGGTAATATAACCGGCCTGCTGAGGACGCTGTCCATAGCGGGTCGAACGACCGCCCTGAACCATCAGGAAGCGCCCGTTATCGACCGAGGAACGCGAATTAACGTAGCCGGCGGCGTCCTGAAAACGACCGCCCTGCTGCGACGTCTCGCGTTCGTAAGCCATCAGGTCGTCAAAGTAGGCATTGACGACCTCGCGCGGATTGAGGCCCAAAAAGCGAGCATAGCTCGAAATCATGCCCTGCGCATAGCCGCGCGGCGGCATCGAAGCAAAGTTACCGGTCTCGAAAAACTCGATGATCTGCGGCCTGATTTTGATGGTGTTGGCGACCTGCTGAATGGAAAGGCCCATTCGGCGACGCTGCTCAAGCAGCATGTCACCAAAGCGTGCAGCCATCAGAATCCTCCAAACTCACGATCTTCACGTGCCATCTCGGCATCGACAGATTCCAGCGCGGCAAGCCCCTCCTCGTCCAACAGGACCTCACGCGGCTTGGAACCGTCGGGCGGACCGACGACACCCTTTTCTTCCAGCATGTCCATAATACGCCCGGCACGCGCATAGCCAACCTTCAGACGACGTTGCAGGCCAGATGTGGAGCCAAGCTGAGATTCCACCACAATATGGGCGGCTTCCCAAATGAGCGGATCATCGTCTTGCGGCTCGGCGACTCCGGTACGGACAATGCCGCCACCACCCGCCATGGACATGGAAGCGGGCGCCACGGCAGACAGGATCTCCTCGTGGTAGTCGGGCTCGCTCTGCGACTTGACGAACTCGACAATCTCGTTGATTTCATCATCCGAGACAAAGCAGCCCTGGATACGGCGGGGCTTGCCCCAGTCGACCTTGGAGAACAGCATGTCGCCCAAACCGGTGAGCTTTTCGGCACCCATCTGGTCGATGATGACGCGCGAGTCGATGCCCGTGGCGACGTTAAAGGCGATGCGGTTGGTGATGTTGGCCTTGATGAGGCCCGTCACCACGTTGGAACTCGGGCGCTGCGTAGCCACGATGAGGTGAATACCGGCGGCACGGCCCAGCTGGGCGATACGCACGATCGAGGCCTCGACATCCTTGCCGGCAACCATCATCAGGTCCGAGAGCTCGTCAATGATGATGACCAAGTAGGGCATCTTTTGCGGCGGGTTGTCGTAATGCTCAAACTCGCCGGCGGCCTGCTTTTCGTTGTAGGTCGAGATCTTACGCACGTTGAGACGCTCGAAGACCTTCAGGCGACGCTCCATCTCGGACACGGCCCATTGCAGAGCGCTCGCGGCCTGCTTGGGCTCGGTCACTACAGGCACGTAAAGATGCGGCAGACCGTTATAGCCCGCAAGCTCGACGCGCTTGGGGTCGACCATGATCAGGCGAACGTCCTCGGGAAGGGCGCGCATGAGCAAGGTCGTGATGATGGAGTTGATCATGACCGACTTACCGGAACCCGTGGTACCGGCGATCAGCAGGTGGGGCATCTTGGCAAGGTCGGCGACGACCGGCGTACCCTCGGCATCTCGACCGATGGCGAGCTCGAGCGGACCGCCCTTCACATAGGGAAGCACGTCGCCCAGGTTGACGTTCTGGCGCTTGCGATTGGGGATCTCGATACCCACAAGCGAGGTGCCGGGGATCGGGGCAAAGATACGCACCGACTGGGCAGCAAGCGATAGCGCGATATCGTCCTCGAGGCTCGAAATCTTGCTCACGCGCTCGCCCTCGCCAGGTTGCAGCTTAAAGGTCGTCACCGTGGGGCCGGCGATCCAGCCGACCACGCGGGCACTACGACCAAACTCCAGCAAGGTGGACTGAAGCGACTCGGCAGTCTGTTCCAGCTCCTTGTCAGAAGACGCGGAGGAAGCCGACTGCGGGTTGGCATGCAGAATCTCAAGTGGCGGAAGTTTGAGGCCGTCCTCTTCTTCGCCCTCGTTATCTGCGGCGCCGCCGTCCGCTCCCCCATCGCTAGCCGCAGCCGATTCGACAGCACTCAAGGCAGGCGCATCGGCAACCTTGGGATGCTTCAAGAAGTCGGGGATCTGAGGTGCTGCCGAGACAGGATTCACGGCAAACGGCGGCTCGGACTCGTCGATCTTATCGGGGTCGTCTTCCATCGAAAGCTGACCGGTTACCTGGTCGCGCTTTGCATGGCGACGCGGCAGCAAAGTTGTCTTTGCGGTCTCAATCGGAGCCTCGTCGTCCTCGTCATCGCCCTCGGTGAGCTCAATCTCGCTCTCGGACCAAGACGGGTCGGGCTCACTCGTATTGAGTTTGGGCGCAGCCTTGCCCTTCTTGGCATGGCGGCGCGGCAACAGCGTCGTCTTAGCGCGCTCAGCTTCCACGGCATCGGACACGTCGACAAACGGATCCTCGTCCTCGTCGTCATCGTCCAAAACCGGGTCCACATCGTTGCCCATGACCGTGGTCACGGCAGCATCGGAGCCCTTTTGACGAAGAATGCTCAGGTGAGGACGGGCAACGCCGGGCACCGACAGGGCTTCATCGTCACCCCACGGGCTCGCGTTAACATCGGCACGACGGCGCTCGGCAAAATCGGCCGCACGGTCGCGAGCAGAGCGCAAAACGCCACCCACCGAAAAGCCGATGATGACCAGGCCCACGACGACAAGGCCCAACAGGACTACCATCGCGATAGGCTTACCCAGGGCATTCTGCAGCG
Organism: Collinsella sp. AM42-18AC; assembly: GCF_003467965.1. Lineage (NCBI taxonomy): Bacteria > Bacillati > Actinomycetota > Coriobacteriia > Coriobacteriales > Coriobacteriaceae > Collinsella > Collinsella sp. AM42-18AC. Next base: position 107,761 of record NZ_QSFY01000006.1, on the reverse strand, counting down.
CACTCGCAATAAACGCACCAATGTAGCCACCCGAGGCGGACAGATTTTGCGGCGTGAACATAAGGTCGCACGAGTCGCTCGTACCTGGCACCATCAACGAAAGAATGGAGACGACGGCGATAAAGACCACGGCGCCGCCCGCAACAGAGCGCGCGTTGAGCGGCGAGTCCTCGCCTAAAAAGAGCGTGGCGGCAAACAGCAAAATGACGATCGGCAGCACGTAGGCGCCCAGACCAAAGCCCAAGTGGTAGAAACCGGCAACCGCAGCCGTAACGGGCGCAGTCGCCGGCGAAATCACGGCAATAAAGGACGCAATCGCCAAAACGGCAATGACCACGCCGGCGATATCGCGGTTGGCCGAGGGCTCGACCAAGGGCTCAAAATCGTCGAAGTCCGCCTCGTGGCCCTTATTGGCACGCAGATGGGAACCGGCACCCTTAGCAGATGCCGGTTGGTTATTGGCCTTATTGCCTTTGGCGTTTTGTGCAGATCCGCGCGCCAAACTAAACCTCCATGACGACCGGGATGATCATCGGACGGGTGCGCGTACGGCTCCAGATAAAGTTAGAGAGCGAATCGCGCACGGCCTTGCGAATGGCATCGGAACCGCTGCTCGTAAAGCTAAACTTGCCCTTCTCGATCGTCTTCATAATGGACGCGGAGGCATCCTCGGAGAACTGGTCGTCGATGGCAAACGAGACGCCGCGGCCCGAGAACTCGATGGCCTCGATCTTCTTGTGCTTGAGCGAGACGATGGCAACAGCGGTAACCATACCGTCGTTGGCGAGCTTCTGACGATCGCGCAGGACGATGGGGTCGGTATCGCCGATACGCAGGCCGTCGACGTAGACGACGCCGGACTCGACGGGCGTACCGCGTTTGACGATACCGCCGCGCATCTCGAGCGTGTCGCCGTTATCGAGGATAAAGATGTGATCATCCTTGATGCCCATCTTGCGGGCCAGCTGGGCATGGGCACGCAGATGCACGGCCTCGCCGTGAACCGGCATAAAGTAGGTGGGCTTGGCCATGGCCATCAGTAGCTTGAGTTCCTCCTGGCTACCGTGACCGGAGACGTGAACGAGAGCGCGGTTCTTATCCCACACGTCGCAGCCGAGCTTGGCTAGGCTGTTGACGACCTGCTGGACGGCTTTCTCGTTACCGGGGACCGGCGTTGCCGAGAGGATAACGGTATCGCCCTCGTGGATGGAGAGCGTCTTGTGCTCTCCGTTGGCCATGCGGGACAGGGCCGACAGCGGCTCGCCCTGCGAACCGGTGCACATGACGACGATCTTGTCGTCGGGCAGGTTATCGATGTCAAAGGCATCGATGATATCGGCGTCGTCGATGTTGAGGTAGCCAAGCTCGCGCGCCACGCGGGTGTTAGTGAGCATGGAGCGACCGGTCACAACGACCTTACGGCCGCACTTGCGGGCGGCATCGCAGATCTGCTGCAGACGATGGATGTGGCTCGAGAACGACGCGACGAACACGCGACCCGGCGCGTTCTTGATGGCGTGCAGCAGGTTGGGGCCGACTTCGGCCTCGGACTTGGTAAAGCCCGGAACCGTGGCGTTGGTGGAGTCGGAAAGCAGCAGGTCGATGCCCTGCTTGGCAAAGCGGCTGATAGCGGCGTAGTCGGGCGTGACGCCGTCGATGGGCGTCTGGTCGAGCTTAAAGTCGCCGGTGTGCATAACGGTGCCCTGATTGGTGCGGATGAACACGCCCAGAGCGCCGGGGATGGAGTGCGTCATCGAAAAGAAATCGAGCGAGATGCCGCCGAGGTTGACATGGCTGCCGCCCTTGACCTCGCGGAACTTGGGTGCGCGGATGCGGAACTCAGAAAGCTTGCCCTCGATAAAGCCAAGCGTCAGCTTGCTCGAGAAGATGGGCACCTTATTGTTGAGGTCCTGCAGCAGATACGGAAGCGAACCGGTGTGGTCCTCGTGGCCGTGGGTGACGACGATACCGCGGAGCTTCTCCTCGTTCTCCAGAACATAGGTGTAGTCGGGAAGCACCAGGTCAATACCGGGCTGGGAATCGTCGGGGAACATGAGGCCAGCGTCAACGAGCACCATGTCGTCGCCGCATTCGAAGACCGTCATGTTCTTGCCGATGCCGTCAAGGCCGCCGAGCGGAATGATCTTCAAGGGAGATGATTTTTTAGCTGCCATAGGTTAGTGTGGTTTCCTTTCTTCGAAACGGGTCTGGAACAACCGACGGGGCGCTTCTGGCAAACCGACCGCCGGGAACGTACAAACATGCATCGCAGAGTCGATGCAATAACCACAGTATGATACCCATTTGCACAACAACAGACCACCCATGCATCAAAGCCCCATCTGAACTGGTCCATCCCGCCGGTCAGGGCTCAGCGGCCCCGGCACGGGCTAAGTTTCCTGCTCTACAGTCCTGCTCACGACGGAGGCCACATTAAGTGGCCTCCTGTTCGTGCGGAACTCGCGATAAACTTCATCAGTGCCCGCCCCACGGGAAACCTGCCAAAAAGAGACAGGTTTATTTTGGTCGGTTTTATCTGGGAAGATGCTGCTGCGGCTATCTACAGATCTGAAATCTGACTACTGAATAGACTGTCTAACTAAATAGCGAGCGGCACTAACCAGCCCTTTTGCTTGCGCCCGGGAGGGGCGCATATGAAGTTTATCGCGAGTTCCGCACGCAAAGGAAAGCACTTAATGTGCTTTCCGTCTTGCGCAGGACTGTAGAGCAGGAAACTTCATATGCGGCCCTCCCGGGCGCAAGCAAAAGGGCGACCCCTGTCCGGAGTCGCCCTTGTTGAGCTGCTTATGTTTAGCTGTTACTCGGCGTCGTGGTGACGGCGGGGCTTGCGGCCTCCGTTGTCGCCGGGACGGCGCGGACGGTCGCTGCGCTCGGAGCGCTCGCGACGCGGACGCTCACGGCGCTGGAAGTGCTCGCCGTCGCCCTCGGAGGCACCCTCGGCGCGAGCCGGGGCCTCGGGCTTGTCAAGGCGATCGAGCGAGATCTTACCGCGATCGTCGACCTCGATGACGACGACCTTGACCTCGTCGCCCACGTTGAGGACGTCCTCGACCTTCTCCACGCGGCCCTTGGCAACGCGGGAGATGTGCAGCAGGCCGTCCTTGCCGGGCAGCAGATTCACGAACGCGCCGAAGGGCTGGATGGAAACCACGCGACCGGTGTACTCCTCGCCCGGCTCGGGAACCTTGATGATGAGCTTGATGCGCTCGACAGCCTGGTCGACGGACTCGCCGGTGCCGCCGACAAAGACGGTGCCGTCCTCCTGGATGTCGACCGAGGCGCCGGTCTCGTCCTGGATGCCGCGGATGACCTTGCCGCCGGAACCGATGACGTCGCGGATCTTGTCGGTCGGAACCTGGATGGAAACGATGCGCGGAGCGGTGCTGCGCGTAGTGTGGCGCGGCTCGGGGATCACATCGAGCATCTTCTGCAGGATGAAGGCGCGACCCTCCTTGGCCTGCTGCAGGGCGCGGGCCAGGATGTCGAAGGTAAGGCCGGTGGCCTTGTTGTCCATCTGCAGGGCGGTGATGCCCTCGGTGGTGCCGGTGACCTTAAAGTCCATGTCGCCCAGGAAGTCCTCGAGACCCTGGATGTCGGACAGGACCACGGTCTTGCCCTCCTCCTGGATCAGGCCCATGGCGATACCGGAGACCGGGCGCTTAATGGGCACGCCGCCGTCCATAAGGGCGAGCGTGGAGCCGCAGGTCGAAGCCATCGAAGAGGAACCGTTGGACTCCATGACCTCGGAGACGACGCGGATGGCATAAGGGAACTCGTTCTCGTCGGGGAGCACCGGAAGCAGGGCGCGCTCGGCCAGGTTGCCATGGCCGATCTCGCGGCGCTTGGGGCTGCCCATGCGGCCGGTCTCGCCGGTGCAGAACGGCGGGAAGTTGTAGTGGTGCATGTAGCGCTTGCCCTCGGTGGGCTCAATGGTATCCAGACGCTGGCCCTCGTTGAGCATACCGAGTGACAGGACGGAGAGCACCTGGGTCTGGCCGCGCTGGAACAGGCCGGAGCCGTGAACGAGCGGCAGGTAGTTATCCTTCACCATGATGGGGCGAATCTCGTCGGCGGCACGGCCGTCGACGCGCTCGCCGGTCTCGACGACCATGGTGCGCATGGCCTTCTTCTCAAGCTTCTTGAGCGCCACGGGGATCTCGCGCTCCCAAGCGGCCTGCTCCTCCTCGGTGAACTCGGCGCGGATGGACTCCTTCAGAGCCTCGACCTTGCCGATACGGGAGAGCTTGTCGGCGTCGCGCAAGGCGGCTGCCATCTCGTCGTAGTGGGCGAAGATGCGCTCCTGGACCTCCTCGACGGGCTGGTCGAGCGGGTACTCCTTCTTGACGATGGGGCCGTTGACCTGCTCCCACTCGGCGACGAACTCATCCTGAGCCTGGCAGAAGGCAGCAAGGGCCTCCTGGCCAAACTTCATGGCGGCGAGCATGTCGTCCTCAGAGATCTCCTCGGCGCCGGCCTCGACCATCGAGATGAAGTCGGCGGAGCCGCCCAGCTCCAAGTCCAGATCGGAGTTCTCGCGCTCCTCGTAGGTGGGGTTGACGATAAACTCGCCGGTCTCCACGTTACGGCCGATGCGCACGCAGGCAAGCGGGCCCTCGAAGGGCACGCCGCCGAGCGTCATGGCCAGGGAAGCACCCATGACGTTGATGACGTCAAAGGGGTTGACCTGGTCGGCGACAAGCGAGGTAGCGACGATGTGCACCTCGTTGCGGAAGCCATCCGGAAAGCTCGGGCGAATCGGACGGTCGATCATGCGCGCGGTGAGCGTGGCCTTCTCGCTGGGACGGCCCTCACGCTTGAGGTAGCCACCCGGGATGCGGCCGGCGGCGTACATCTTCTCGTTGAAGTCGACGGTCAGCGGGAAGAAGTCGTAGTTCTTGCGCTCCTTGGAGACGACCACGGTGTCGAGCATGGTGGTGTCGCCCTGCTTGACCAGGCAGGCGCCGGTGGCCTGCTTGGCAAGCTCGCCCGACTCAAAGGTGTAGGTCTTGCCGTACAGCTCAAAGGTCTTGGATACGAGTGTCATTGTTCTCCTTTACCCCACAGGCCCCTTGCCTGCGGGCTTCTCATGTGACGCGGGCCCCCTGCCCCCGCCACGCTTCAGAGCGTGATTGTTCACGCCCTTACACAAAAAGAGCGCCCCGCTGCGCAGGACGCTCTTAGCATGTACAAATCCTACTGGATGTTGTCGCGGATGCCCAGAGCCTTGATGAGCTCACGGTACTCGACGATGTCGTTCTTCTTGATGTAGGAGAGAAGACGACGACGACGACCGACGAGCATGAGCAGACCACGACGGGTGTGGAAGTCCTTCTGATGGGACTTCATGTGCTCGGTCAGCTCCTTGATGCGCTCGGACAGGATGGCGACCTGAACCTTGGGGTTGCCGGTGTCGACCGGGGTGTTACCGAACTGGGCAGTCAGCTCCGCCTTGCGCTCTTTGGAAACAGTCATTGTTTCACCTTTCTTTTTGCGTCGCCATCGGGCGACTCGATTCGCCTCGGACTGGGAAGCCGCCGGTGGAGCGAGCAACCAAGGTCGAGGTACCAACAGGTCGGTATGTTACCACAAGCAGCCCGCGCCTGCGCATCATCACCGACCCAACATGAATTCCATCGCACGGAGGCGCTGATCGGTGTGCGTCGCAGCCCAAACATGCGAAAGCCCCAGCAAAAAGGCTGCGGTATGCGGGTCGATTCGCTCGGCCATGAGCGCATCGAAGGTCATGGACATGAGGGCGCGCAGCCATGCGACCTCACCGGTCGACACCAGTTCGGCACCCGGAACGCTCGACGCGCACGACCCGCACATGAGACCGCCCGCCTGGGGCGAAAAATACGACAGCATGGGGTCTCCGCACAGCACACAGGCCGAAAAATCGGGACGATAGCCAACGTGCGATAGCAGCTTAAAGACATATGCCGCCACAAGTAGGTCCATATGTGCCGTGTCAAGCCCGCTGCCCACCAGGGCAAGCGCTCGCTGCGTTATGGCAAAGGTAAACGGGTCCTCGGCGTCCTCGAACGAGCACACGCGCGCGACCTCGGCGATCGCGCTTGCGGCGCAGGTCGTCTCGTAATCGGGCGCAGCGCCGAGCGGCGCCTCCATAAGCTCGGCCTGAGAAACCACGTCGAGTGACCGTCCATGTGCGAGCAGCATATCGACCGTACAGAACAGCTCGCAGCGCGCAGCCAGGCGTCCGCCGGGTTTGCGGGCGCCCTTTGCCACGGCACGAACCTGCCGTCCCCGCTCGTCAAGCATCGTCAAGATCAGGTCGGTCTCTTTGAGCTTCGTCTTGTCGAGAACGAGCACCTTGGTGCGATATGTCCGGGAGCCTGCCATGCGCGCCGCGCGTCCTTAGTCCTCGGCGTTGTAGCCAAAGCGGCGAATCTGGGCCTCGTCGTCACGCCAGCCGGCCTTGACCTTCACGTCCAGCTCCAAAAAGACCTGCGTGCCAAAGATGCGCTCAAGATCGCGACGGGCGTCGATACCGATATGCTTGATCATCTCGCCGCCCTTACCGATGATGATGCCCTTTTGGCCCTCGCGCTCGACGTAAATGGTGGCGTGCACGCGCAGCACCTTCTTGGTCTGCTCAAGCGCATCGCAGATCACGCCAACGGAGTGCGGAATCTCATCACGGGTGCGGCGCAAGACCTTCTCGCGCACAAACTCGGCAACGAGCGTCTCATCGGAAGCGTCGGTACCCATGTCCTCGGGGAACCAACGCGGACCCTCAGGCAAAAAGTGCGCAACGGTCTCGATAAAGGCATCGACGTTGAAGTTCTTGACCGACGACGTCACGATCTCGTCGTCATATTCCATGAGTTCGTGGGCCGCCTTAAGCTGCTCCATGACCTGTGCGGGGTCGGCCTCATCGGCCTTGGTGAGCACCAGGACCTTCTTGCAACGAGCGCATCTGACGCGCTCGGCAACCCAGGCGTCTCCCCTGCCGATCGGTTTGGTGGCATCAATCAAAAACGCGACAACATCAACATCGTTCAGCTCGAACAACGCGCTCTTGTTGAGCTCGGATCCCAAGCCGTCCTTGGGCTTATGAATACCGGGGGTATCGACAAAGACCAGCTGGTAGCCGGGGCGGTTGACGACGGCGCGCATGCGGCGGCGGGTCGTCTGGGCCACCGGCGAGGTGATGGCGACCTTTTTGCCATAGCAGGCATTAAGCAGCGTAGACTTGCCAGCGTTGGGACGACCGACCAGGGCCACAAAGCCGCTGCGGAAACCGGGCTCAACGTCACCAAAGCCCGCGAGGTTGTCGTCCTCGTCGCACAGGGCGTCGAGTTCCTCGTCGCTCATACCCTCAAACGGGTCGAACTCCTCGACATCCTCGAGCTCCTCGGTATCCACCGCGTCCAGGGACTCGTCGTCCAAAATCTCATCGGTAGGCTGCATATTGTCGGACATGGGAATCCCTTTCTAAATAAAGTCGAGCGCGTGGGCAAATACCAGTACGCCCACAATCGCGGCGGTGATGGAAAGAACGTATACAGAGGCGGCGGCGATGTCCTTCGCACGCTTGGCCAGCGGATGGAGCTCCTGGGTCGCTAGGTCGACGATAGCCTCCATAGCGGTGTTGCACAGCTCGCCGTGAATCACCAGGCCACAACAGATGATAATCGTGGCCCACTCGGCAATGTCGAGCCCCACGATACAGCCGGCAATGACAGTGCACACGCCCGCCACGAGCATGACCTTAATGTTGCGCTCGGTCTTGACAGCGGTGACGAAGCCCTCCATGGCGTAGGAAAACGACTTTAAGAAGGACGGATGGTCCTTGTTCGATCCGGGAATCATAGACGGCTCCTAGTCGTGGGCGTGGTTGGTGATGGGGCCGACGTGGACTAGCTTGGGGTCCTCGCCGCGCTCAAGCGCCAGATCGCGCAGGATGGCGTCCTCGCGGGCCTCCATGACCTCGGCCTCGTCGTCCTCGATGTGGTCATAGCCCAGCAGGTGCAGCATGCCGTGAACGAGCATCAGACGGCACTCGTCAGCGGGGCTATTGCCAAAACCGGGGGCCTGACGGGCAATAACCTGCGGGGCCAAGATAATATCGCCGAGCTCGAGCGTCTCATCGGCGGGAATGTCATCGTCAAAGGCCGAATCGCACTCAAACGAGAGTACATCGGTGGTGCGATCGATACCGCGCCACTCGTGGTTGAGCTCGTGCATCTCGTCCTCGTCGACATACGAAAGGGAAATCTCGACTTCACGTTCAACGCCCTCGGCAGCAAGCACAACCTCGCAGATGTGCTCCACCTCCTGCGCGTCAAGCAGCGTATCGAGCTCGGCATCGTTGCTGATCAATACACTCAACGGGACTCCTTTCGGTCACGTACGCGTTTCTCGCGCACATCATCATAAGTATCGTACGCCTCGACGATACGTCCCACCAAGGCATGGCGCACCACGTCGGCACGCTCGAGGTGCGAAAATGCGACATCGTCGACACGGCCCAAAATCTTCTCGACATCCGCCAAGCCACCACGACGACCCACCAGGTCGCGCTGGCTCAGGTCGCCGGTAATCACAAACTTGGAGTTAAAACCCAAGCGCGTCAGAAACATCTTCATCTGCTCAGGCGTGGTATTTTGCGCCTCGTCGAGCACCACGAAAGCATCGCTCAGCGTGCGGCCGCGCATATAGGCAAGCGGGGCGATCTCGATCACGCCGCGCTCCATAAGCTCATCGGTGCGCTCGCGATCCATCATGTCAAAAAGGGCGTCGTAGAGCGGACGCATGTAGGGATCGATCTTTTCCTCAAGGGTACCGGGCAAAAAGCCCAGATTCTCCCCCGCCTCGACAACCGGACGCGTCAAGATCAAACGACCCACCTCGTGGCGCTTGAGCGCGGCAACGGCGAGCGCCATGGCCAGATAAGTCTTACCGGTGCCGGCAGGACCCAGGCCAAACGTGATGGTATGCGAGCGGATGGCGTCAACATAGCGTTTTTGGCCGAGCGTCTTGGGACGAATAACGCGGCCGCGATACGACAGCAGCACGTCATCGCGCAGCGACGAGGCATCATGCTCTCCATCGCGCAGGACAGCCAAGCAACGCGAGACATCGTCGGCAGAAAGGGTACGGCCGGCGGCCGCCTCGCGAAAAGCATGTTCGAAAAAGCGCACCACGAGCTCGACCTCGTCCGGGTCACCGCTCACGGCGATGCTATCGCCACGGGCGACCACATGGGCGCGCACCAAGTTCTCGAGTGCACGAAGGACGCCGTCGCCGGCGCCCAAAACGCGCGAGGGGTCGATACCCTCGGGAACGGTAAGTCTAATCTTCGAGGCTTCCATGAACCTCCCTGCGCGCATGGACCAAGCCGGAATCATCGACTCCGATGATAGCAACATCGAGCAGGCACGGGGCTGTGAGTCCACAGGTATCGTCAAGACGGGCATGATGGAACGAGCCGAGCGTCAGGTTGTCACCATACTCGAGCACGGCACGCTCGACCGTGCCCACGCGACGACGAGCGTCGGCAATAGCGAGCTCCTGTGCCGCGGCCCGCATACGGCGGCTGCGCTCGGCCATAACCTCGGGCGGCACCTGGTCGGGCATGTCAGCCGCAAGGGTACCGGGACGCTTGCTGTAACGGAACACGTGCATGCGCGAAAAGCCCACACGGCGGCACAGCGCCAGCGACTCCTCGAATTCCTCGTCCGTCTCGCCGGGGAAGCCGACGATGACATCGCACGAAAGAGACACCTGGGGCAAGTTGGCGCGAATCATGCGCACCGTGTCCTCAAAGGCCTCCGCACTATAGGGACGACCCATGCGATGCAGGGTCGCCGTACAGCCGGACTGCACGGGCAGGTGCAAAAACGGGGCGATACGCTGCGGATAGCGCGCCATAACCTTAAGCAGGCGCTCAGAGATATCCATGGGCTCGACCGACGAAATGCGCACATGCGCAATAGTCGTGCGCTCCATGATGGCCTCGAGCAGCTCATCGATTTCGACATGCTCGTCGGTCGCGCTCTTGCCATCGTAGGCACCCAGGTTCACACCGGTCAGCACCACCTCGGGCACGCCGGCCTCCTGGGCCTCGCGAACTTGTTCAAGCACGGACTCGACGGGCACGGAGCGCTCGGGGCCGCGCGCCTTCCACACAATGCAATAGGTGCAGCGATGGTTGCAGCCGTCCTGGATCTTCACGCCCAGGCGAGAGCGACCGAGCGCATCGACCACCTCGCCATCGCTGCAGGCGGGAACGCTATCGGACTCAACGCCCAGCACCTCGCAGACACGTTCGGCGACATCGATCTTGGACGGCTCGGCGATCACGCGATCCGAAAGCTCCAACAGCTCCTCGGGATGCAAATTGACCACGCAACCGGTCACGAGCACATAAGGCTCGTTTGGATGGGCCAGCGCATGACGGACGGCCTTACGTGTCTTGGCCTCGGCCTCGCCCGTAACGGCACAGGTGTTAATGACGATCAGATCGGCATCCTGGGGCTCCACCATAGCAAAGCCCAGGCGCATAAGATCGGCAGTGATACGGTCAGACTCAACCCGGTTGACACGGCAGCCGAGGTTGACGACGGAAATATGGGGTGCGAGCACGCGGGCTCCTTAATCGAGGATATCGTCGAGGGCACTCTTGATACGGTCGGTCACCGACTTCTTACCGGAAGCGACGTCATCGCCCATCTCATCGGCAAAAGCACGGAGCAGCTCGCGTTGCTTATTGGAAAGATTGGTGGGAACGACCACGCGCAGTTGCACGATCAGGCGGCCACGCGAACCGCCACCGCCAATGCGCGGCATGCCGTAATTATTGACGCTCACGGTGTCGCCGTACTGGGCGCCGGCGGGAACCGTCACCTTAACGACCTCGTCGGGCATAATGCCCTCGACCTCGATCTCGCAGCCGAGCGCAGCCTGCGCAATCGAGATATCGCTCACCAAGTACAGGTCGTCACCGTTGCGCTTAAAGCGCTCATGGTCGGCAACGCGCACGTTGACAATCAGGTCACCCGAAGGCTCGCCGCGAAGGCCGGCCTCGCCAAAACCACTCACGCGCAGCTGGCGACCGGTCGAAACACCGGCGGGAATATCGATGTCGATCTTTTCGTGCGAAGGCGTGCGGCCCTGACCGTCACAGGTCTCGCAGGGATGGTCGATAACCGTGCCCTCGCCGTGGCAGTCGGGGCAAGGCGAAGAGGACTGAACCTGGCCCAGGAACGAACGCTGGACCGTCGTGACATAGCCCGTGCCGCGGCAGCGGCTGCACTGCTTTTCCTGTGCACCCTCGGCCCTGCCGGTGCCGTTGCAATCCTCGCAGGGGGCAAGGCGGTCATAGCTGATCGTCTTTTTGCAACCGAGCGCCGCCTCCTCAAGGGTCACCGAAAGGGAGATGGCCATATCGCGGCCGCGACGACGCTCACGGCGATTTCGGGCGCCACCGCTGGCACCGCCGCCAAAGAACGAGGAGAAGAGGTCGTCCATGCCCATGCCGCCAAAGATATCATTGATATCGACGTAGCCGGAGCCACCGGGGCCGTCGGCAGTGCCGTAACGGTCGTAGTTAGCACGCTTCTGCTCATCGGAAAGAACGGAATACGCCTCGTTGAGCTCCTTGAACTTGGCCTCGGCCTCGGGGTCGTCCGAAACGTCCGGGTGTACGGTACGGGCCTTCTTTAGAAACGCGCGTTTAATCGTCCGCGCGTCGGCATCCTTGTCGACGCCAAGTACCTCGTAGTAATCCCTATTTTCCGACACGACCGAATCCTTCCGACTTTCATTATTGTCACAGTGCGTCCTATACCCAAGCTGGGCCGGCCGCAAACAGAGGGTTTGATGTTATTGCATTGCGTAGGGCGAAAGCATGGCACGCTGCGAGCAGCTCGCAAACCAAACCGACACGAGCGCAAACATAAATCCGTTGGCAAAACCATTGGCAAACTGCATCGCGCCGCGCTTCCACCACAGCAGGCTGCGATGCAGTACGCCGTCCGAGAGCACCATGAACAGGCCCATGGCAAACGGAATAAAGCACATCACGGCAAAGGCCGAGAACACGCCCGAGATGGCCGACAGCACCAAAAACGGCGCCACGATGCCCATCAGGTAAAAACCGGTACGGGCCTTGCCTTCCAGGCGCTCGGCCTCAACATGGGCGCGACCGACCAAATCGCCACCCGAGGCACCGTTGGTGCCGGCGTGACCCATACCGCTAATACGGACCTCGTCGCCATCGTGCGTACCGGCAGGAAACTCAATCGTCTGCTCGGAGGTCACACGGGTTCGCCCGCTGCCGCCGCAATCGGGGCAGGGGTCGGCGACGACCTTACCGGAACCGCCGCACTCGGGGCAGACCGACTGAAACGTGCCGGCACCAAACAGGAAGGACAGGTCGACGTCGATGTGGCCGCGACCGCCGCAGCTCGGACAGGTATGTGCATGCTCGGAGGAGACAGAACCCGAGCCTCCGCAGTGACCACAGGTATCGAAGCGCGTATAGCGGACGGTCTTGCGGGCACCACCCTTGGCTTCCTTGGCGTCGAGCTTAATATCGACGACCACGTTGGCGCCGTTCTCGGGATTATAGGCAGCCTGCCCGCGACGCGGCTGGCCCCAGGCGCCACCAAAGGGAAAGCCGCCCTCAAAGGGATAGCCATAGCCCGCGCTACCGGCGTAGCCGCCGCCATAGGGAGAAGCCGCAGGAGCGCCGGCGAAGGGATTGCCCGAGCGCATGGCGTCATAGCGCGCACGCTTCTGCTCGTCCGAAAGCACGGCATAGGCCTCGGAAACCTCTTTGAACTTTTCCTCGGCATCCGGCTCTTTATTGACGTCCGGATGGAGCTTGCGGGCCTTTTGCTGGAAGGCTTTTTGTATATCACGCGAGGTGGCGTCCTTAGAGACACCCAAAATCTCGTAGTAATCTTTTTCGTTCATCGTCGCCATGCGCGGCAACCTCCTGCTCACAGCAGCGTATATATTGCGGTAATTCTACCCGAGCGGCCTAGGCTAGACCCCAAAACAGCTCGAACAGCACATTTCCATCGAGCCAGCCCAAGTGGGTGGGCGCTAAACGAGCTCGAACATGGCCCGCGACGACATCTGCCGAAGTAAAGCGTCCCTCATGGACCCCGAGCGTCTCGGGCACCCAAGTGGCAAGACCCAATTCGAGCGCGCGATCGCAGGCAGCTGCCAGCTCGCCCGTTGGGATGACGCAAGTCGCACGAACCAACAGATCGGACGCAATACCGCGCGTCATGCGACAGGCGAGCATCAGGTCTTCGGCCGAAGCCTCTCGCTGCGACAGGTATTCGGCCTCAAACGACGTCGCGTCATCGTCACGTTGCACCAGACGCACGCGGTACGCATCGCCTCGAGCAGACACGCCGGGGAACAAACCTGCAAGACTGTCGAAATCCTCGGCGTCGAGCATGCCCGCGGCAGAACGACCCAGGCCCAGGTAGCCCCGTCCGGTCCAGTAGGCAATGTTATGGGCGCACTCATGGCCGTCGAGTGCATAGCTTGCCACCTCATAGGGATGATAACCGGCCGCACCCAGGAGCTCGCGTGCCACGTCCATGCATGCGGCCTGAAAATCCTCGTCGGGCTCGAGCGACTCGTCGCGGCACGCCATGCGATAAAGGGGCGTCCCCTCCTCGAGCGTAAGCGGGTAGACCGACACATGCTGCGGAGCCGCCGCCAGCACGCCATCGAGCGTGCGCCGCCAACTCGCCGCCGTCTGCCCGGGAAGGCCACACATAAGGTCGCACGACACATCGAGGCCAGCGTCCTTCACCGTCGCGATAGCCGCAAGTGCCCGATTAGCATCGTGAATGCGGCCAATAGCAGCCAGCTCGGTATTGTCGAGGGTTTGCACGCCCAGAGAGACGCGTGTGACACCGACCTTGGCAAGCGAAGTGGCAAGCTCGGCGGTCAGCGACTCGGGATTGGCCTCGCAGGTAAACTCAACGGGGGCGCACCACGCACGAATACGCCGCGCCAGCTCCACCAGGCGCTCCCCCGCCAGCGACGGCGTACCGCCGCCAACATAGACGGTGCGGATCTGGTCGAGGGCCCCAGCCTTACCAAAAGCATCGAGGCGCGCGTACAACTGCTCAAAATAGGAATCGAGCGCGGCATCCAAATCACACGAAGCAAAGCTGCGCGAGTCGAAGTCGCAGTAGCGGCACTTTTGGGCACAGAACGGCACGTGCACGTACAGCGCTGTAACGGCCACCCTTAAGCCTCCAGCGGATGAGGGGGCACCGATTCGCCGGCGGCAAGGGCAGCCTCACAGGCCACCACATCATGCTCGATCTCATCGACCAGCGCCATAAACTCCTCATACGTGGAGCAGCGCACCACCTGCGCGCGCCAGGCTGCAGCATGGGGCATGCCTTTTAAGTACCAGCTTGCGTACGTGCGGGCACGCGACATGAGCGGCAGGAGCTCATGCGTCAGCGTTAGGTGCTCACGCAGGGCGTCCAGGCGCTCAACGGAGCTGCGAGCCGGCACCGGTATGCCATCGAGCGCAAGGGCGCGAGCATCGCCAAACACCCACGGGTTCCCATAGATACCGCGCGCAATAAACACCGCGCTGGCACCCGAGTTGCGCAGATGCTCCGCGGCATCCTCGGCCGAGAACACATCGCCCGAACCGATCACGGGAATCTCAACGGCGTCGGCAACCTCATCGACGACCGACCAATCGGCCTGGCCCGTATAGAGCTGCGTGGCGCAGCGGCCATGCACCGCCACCGCGGCGGCACCGGCGCCTTCGAGCATCTGGGCAAATGTCGCGGCATTACGGTCCTCGGCATAAAAGCCCTTGCGGATCTTTACGGTCACGGGTACATGCGCCGCGCCCACCGCCGCCTCGACGATCTTCTCGGCCAAATCGGGCGTGCGCATGAGCGCCGAGCCCTCGCCCTTGGTAACAACCTTGCGGGCCGGGCAGGCCATATTGATATCGATGAGCGACAGGCGATCGCCAACGCGCTCCTCGACGGCAGCGACGGCGCTCGCAAACTGATCGGGCTTGGAGCCAAAGAGTTGCACGCAAATCTGCTGCTCCTCGTCGGCCGGTAGCACCAGGCGCCAGGTCTTGTTGCTGGCATAGGCAAGGCCCGCCACGCTCACCATCTCGCTGTAGGCAAGGTTGGCACCGCGGCGGCGGCACATGATGCGGTAGGCAGGGTCGGTCACGCCCGCCATGGGAGCCATAAGGAACGGCTGCTCGGCATAGGCGCCCAGCAGCCGCTTGCTGTATTCAGAAAGCGCCATAGACCTACTCGTCCACCTTGAGGATCGCCATAAAGGCCTCCTGCGGGACCTCGACCGATCCGATGGCCTTCATGCGCTTCTTGCCCTCTTTCTGCTTCTCGAGCAGCTTGCGCTTACGCGAGATATCGCCGCCGTAGCACTTAGCAAGCACGTCCTTGCGACGCGCCTTGACGGTGGAGCGGGCAATGATCTTATTGCCGATAGCACCCTGGATGGGCACCTCGAACAGCTGACGCGGGATGATCTCCTTAAGCTTGTCGCACAGGCCACGGGCCAGACCATAGGCCTTGTCCTTGTGGACGATAAACGACAGCGCGTCCACCTCGTCGCCCGAAAGCAAGATATCGAGCTTAACGAGCTCGGAGGGACGGTACTCGTTGAACTCGTAGTCGAGCGAGGCATAGCCCTTGGTACGACTCTTGAGCTGATCGAAGAAGTCCAGGATGAGCTCGGCGAGCGGCATGTCAAAGCGCATCTCGACCGATTTGCTCGTGAGATGGATCATGTCGGTTGTAATGCCACGGTGCTCGATGGCGAGCTGCATGACGGCACCCGTGTACTCAGGCGGGCAGATGATCTTTGCCTTGAGGTAGGGCTCCTCGATACGATCGATACGCGTGGCCTCGGGAAGGTCCTGCGGGCTGCGGACATCGATCATCTCGCCGTCGGTCTTGTAGACGTGATAGTCAACCGAGGGGCTCGTGGCAATGAGGTCCAGATTGAACTCGCGCTCCAAGCGTTCCTTGACGACTTCCATGTGCAGCAGGCCCAGGAAGCCCACACGGAAGCCAAAGCCGAGCGCCACCGAGGTCTCGGGCTCCCACACCAACGACGGGTCGTTGACGTGCAGCTTATCGAGCGCGTCACGCAGGTTCTCGTAGTCCTTGTTATCAATCGGGAACAGGCCCGTATAGACCATGGGCTTAGCCTCGCGGTAGCCGGGAAGAGGCTCGGGGCAGGGATTCGACGCCCACGTGAGGGTATCGCCCACGCGAACGGCCTCGGGATCCTTCAGACCCGTGACCACGTATCCGACCTCGCCGACGGTCAGAGCATCGACCGGCGTCTCGGCGGGACGCTTGACGCCCACGCCATCGACCAAAAAGTCGCCCTTGGCCTGCATCATGCGCAGCGTATCGCCCTTTTTGATGGAGCCGTCAAAGACGCGCACCGTAGCCACCACACCGCGATACTCGTCAAAGTACGAATCCAAAATGAGTGCCTTGAGCGGCGCGTTCGCATCGCCCTTGGGCGGAGAGATCAAAAAGACAATGGACTCCAGCAGATCGTGGATGCCCTCGCCGGTCTTGCCCGAGACGCACACGGCATCATCGGCAGGGATCGCCAGGTCATCCTCGATCTCGGTCTTAACCTCATCGGGATGAGCCGAGGGCAAGTCGATCTTGTTGATGGCCGGCACAATGTCCAGATTGGCGTTCATGGCGAGCGTCGCGTTGGAGACGGTCTGCGCCTCGACGCCCTGCGTGGCGTCGACAACGAGCACCGCGCCCTCACAGGCTGCCAGCGAGCGCGAGACCTCATAGGTAAAGTCAACGTGGCCCGGCGTATCGATCAGATTGAACTGATACGTCTCGCCATCGTCGGCGTCATAGGACACGCGAACGGCATTGGACTTGATCGTAATGCCGCGCTCGCGCTCGATATCCATGGTGTCGAGCAGCTGCGACTCCATGTCGCGCTCGTCGACGGTATGGGTGAGCTCGAGAATGCGGTCACTGATCGTGGACTTGCCATGGTCGATGTGCGCAACGATTGAGAAGTTGCGGATGTGGGAAATGTCAATTGAAGTATTCATGCGGACTATCTTACCCGAGCGGTACAAAAAATGGAGCCTGTTCCATAAAACAGGCTCCATTTATGCGCGTAATCTGTGTGGTGTGAAATTTACAACTTAGGCGTTGATGCTGTTCACGAGCTTGGCAAGACCGGACTTGCGGTTGGAAGCCTGGTTCTTGTGGATAACATGCTTGGCGGCAGCCATGTCGAGACGCTTGGTGACGGTCTTGAGGGCAGCCTGGGCCTTCTCGGCGTCGCCCTCGGCGACGGCGGACTGGACGTGCTTGGTCAGCGTCTTGAGCTCGGACTTGACAGCCTTGTTACGCATGCGAGCTGCCTCATTGGTGCGGATACGCTTCTTCTGAGACTTGATGTTTGCCACTTCTGGAGTTCCTTTCGAGTTCCTTGCAAAAAATGTATGACACCTCTGAGACACGGTGAGGTCATGCAAGCGCCTACTATAGCACGCTCCCCCTCAAAGGGATAGAACGAATTTGTCAAATAGGCAGGTATCATCACGATTTTCTCAAGATGTTCGTAATCCAGAGCAAAAGCGAGGTCTGAGAATCGGCCGAACCCTTCAGCGCGAGCTCCACATCGACCGCGCCCTCGAGCGCGGCAACGAGCTCTGCCATCGAAAAGCGACGTGCCCAGGTCAGGTGATTCTTGACCTGCCAGGACTGGAGCTTAAGTGTTGCGGCCAACTCACGACCCTGTCCGCGCGCATCGAGCGCCTTGGCAACGATAAGCTCGCGGATGCGGCCGCACAGCAATGTGTAAGTCCACACGTAGCTCTTGGCGGGCAGTAGATTGAAGAGCTCGAGCGAGCGTCGCATGTCACGGGCCGAGACCGCATTGAGAAAGTCCCAGGGTTGAACCTCGGCCGTACGTACAATCCAGCGCTCAACGTCGGCAAGCTCAATCTGCGGCGCCTCGACCATCTGGGCAAGCTTAGCCAAGTCGTTATCGAGCATGCGAGTGTTTTCACCCGAACGCGAGACGAGTTCCTCGGCGGCCGCCGTCGAGATCGACTTGCCGTGCTGCGTCGCCATCTGCTGCACACGGCGCGGTAGCTCCCAGCGCTTGGTGCCGGAGCAATCGATCACGGCCTTCTTGTCGATCTTGGCGATCGCCTTATACAGGCGCGTGTTCTTGGCAAGCGAGTCGGCGATGATGAGGCAGACCGTTGTGGGGCTGGGACTTGCCAGATACTCAACGAGCGGCTCCGAGACCGCCTTGGCGAGCTTTGAACAGCCGTCAAGGATTACCAGGCGAAACTCGCTGCCCATCGGAAAGGTGTTAAGCGATCCGATAATGGACTCGATATCGGGGTCCTTGGTCATGTCGCGCTCGTCGAGGTTGAACTCGACCATACCCGACTTTTCCAGACGCGCTTTCATACGTGAGACGGCGTGATCGCGCTTGACTCCGTCGGTACCGACGATCAGATATGCCGGCAGCAGACCGGTTTCGGACATTGCGCTCCCCTCCCGCAGGCATTCGTATTCGCTCCGTGCCATTCTAGCCCAGGGGCCCACCACACGCCAACGACGTCGTCACGGTCGCTGGCATCGCATCGCAAAGCCATTCGCAGTCGGCGTGACGGTAATGTCGCCGTGTTCGATAGTGCACGCGAACACGCCGCCCGCTTCCTTAACGGCATCGATGCAGGCGTCGGACGGATGGCCGTATCGATTCCCCTCGCCCGCGCTCGCGAGGGAAAGCTCGGGCTTCAGGACGTCCAGCAACTCACCATCAACTGAAACCTTAGAGCCGTGATGCCCAAGTTTAAGTACGTCGATATCCCCCACCTCCTGCACGAATTCCCGTTCTTGGTCGAGCTCGGCATCACCGGTGAGGAGCATACGCAGGCCCTTGCCTTCCTGAACATAAGAGAGCAGCAGGACAAGCGAATCCTCATTTCCCTCGCCATCCACGGACTCGAATGGCCACATCACGCGGGCGCAAAATGAGCCGATATCGACCGTATCCCCACGGCGCACCTGCCGATACTCCACGCCAGGTCGGTTCAATACCTCGGCAGGAGCATCCTCCAGCGCATCCGCCGCTACGGCAATCGTTCCGACCGAAAACTGTTCGAGCACGGCAGGCAGACCACCCCAGTGGTCCTCATCCCAATGCGTCACAAAGACGGCATCGATATGGTGCACGTTATTGCGGACCAACGCCGCCACCACGCGCTCGTCGAGTCCGCAGTCGACGAGTGCTACTGCGCCGCCCTGGCGGATAAGAATCGCATCGGCCTGGCCCACATCGAGCACTGTCACCGAAGGCGGAGCGAATCGATCCCAGTAGACGTACGGAATCGCAGCCAAGAGCACCAGGCATGCAAGCCCCACCGCCATAGGACGTGCACGGGGACGCGGCCACCGGACAAGCAGAACCGCCAGCAAACACGGCACTAGGTAAATCCACATGCTATCGGGCGGCACGCTCACGGATGCACCCGGCACGGCGGCAAACAGCTGCTCGAAAAACAGCGCGCAACGGGCGGCAATCATGGGCACAACGAGCGCCAAAGTCCGCAACGGTCCCACGAGCGAAAAGGGAACCAGCACGATCGACATAGCGAGCAGTACGCTCACCACCGGACCGATGACCGCATTTGCCAGCGGAGCAATGAGCGAGAACGTTCCGAAGGCAGGAATGGTAATGGGAAGGGTCGCCAACTGCGGGCACAGCGTGACGGAAAGCATACTGGCAATGCCCGATGGCACACCTAGCTCACCCAAAGCGTAGGTGGCGTACGGGCAAAAGCACAGGATGGCAAAAACGCTGGCACATGAAAGCTGAAAGCCCATCTCGAACAGCACCGTCGGCCTCAGTAGCACAAAGATGGACATGGTAACAAAGAGTGCCGATGCGCCGTGCCGGCGACGCCCCGCGCCGTTTACGACAAGCGTCGCGAACACCATGCAGCACGCGCGCACGGCCGAGGGAGACGCGCCCGTAAAGGCAGCGTAGCCCACAAGCGTTATCGCCAGTATCGCCCGCTGAAGACCACGTGAGCACCGAGTCTTTTGCAATAAACCCTCGATTACAAACCCCACGATAGCCAAATGGCTGCCCGAGACGGCGATAAGATGCGCAGTTCCCGTCACCGAAAACCAGTCGCCCGCCGGCTGGGCGCGCAGCTCGGCCGAACGACCGCAGACGACACCGGCTATGAGCGCACGCGCCGGGTCGGTCGCAGCCGCGATGGACGCAAGCAGCCCATTTCGCAGCCGAAGCAGCGGCCCCGGAGAGCCCTCATCGACCGACACAATCCGAACGGCTTTAACCTTGCGCACCTCGCCTCGGAGCACGCGCGATCGTCCATACGCATCGTTCTCAAAACGTGAAACGCGACCGATAACACGCACGTGCGCCCCGACCTTGAGCTCGCGGTCAAACGATAGGCGAACCGTTGCCAGGTTCTTACCGTCCGCGCGTGCCTCGCAGGTATAGGAATACACGTCGTCGTTTATGGATGGATCACCCTGCACGACAAACTCGAGGCTGCTTGCCGCTCGACCATCGAGCGCCTTCGAGGCGCCTAGCGTGCCCACAGCCCACCACACCGAGACGACCGCTCCCGCCACGAGACCGACGGACGCGGCATACAGCCACCGCTTCCAAGGGGCAAGCCGCGCACAAGATTGAGCCAGCACAACGAATACCGCCGCCGCAACGGGAATGGCCCATAGCGGCCCGACCGCCGGAGCCCGCTCCCTCAGCAGCGCATCAGCGACCATGTTGAGCACCAAGACGCAGCTCATGCACATGCCGGCACACAGGGCCATCGTCCACGGCATCAGGGGCCGCGGAGGCATCACGTGCTCGCGCTCGGTCGCACTCATACGCAGATGCAATCTTTGATTTTGGCAAGCTTCTTCTCGCCGATTCCCGACACACGCATCAGATCGTCAACCGAAGAAAAAGCACCGTTCTTTGTCCGCTCATCGATAATCGACTGGGCCATGGAGGGGCCGATGCCCGAAAGCGTCTGCAGCTCTTCTGCGCTTGCCGTATTGATGTTTACTAGGCCTGTTGCGCCACCCGCGCCCGATGATGCGGAAACCCCACCATCAACACCGGCTTCCGCAATGGACGCCTGCTGCTCCCCTACCGTTGGAACATGGATTTTTTGTCCATCAGTGACCTTAGATGCCCGATTGAGCCCCGTAACGTCTGCCTCGGGCGCCAGCCCGCCGGCGGCATCAATCGCCTGAGCCACCCGCGCGCCGTCCTTGAGACGATATACGCCGGGCGACACAACGGCGCCATCAACATCGACATAGACCTCTGCCGCAGCAGACGCCTTAGGCGAAGAGCCTTCGGATGTCTTTCCGCTCGAAGCATCGCCGGATCCCGGCTCCACCAACGAGCCCGAACCATCAGTCCGCTCAAAAGACACGCCGCTAGCACCGCCGCCAAGGTTCGCCATCGCCAAGCCGCTCGCCATCGCAATGACAACCAGTATCGCCATCACCACTGCCTTATGACCGAGCAGCTTGTCCGCCAAGCGGTCCATCCGTTTGACCCGTTCGTGTTGTTCGCGCTGCGCCATAGCAAAACCTCCCAACAACATCGTGTCAGGAAAAGAGCCCTGCAACAGCCACGCTCCAAAACCGGTTTTAGCGGTCAAACCAAAAACCAACCAAAACCTTGCACAAATCTGTCCATTTATTCAGGCACACGTCAGCAAATGGACACTTAGCCGCAAAATGCCCAGATAGCAAAAGACCGACGATGCAGGCGCATCGTCGGTCTATGCACAAAATTACTCGTGATCTTGGTAAATCTCACGCGGAGCAAGCTCCGAATGTTTGCGTTTTAAGGTCTTAGGGGCCTTATACGTGTTGCTCTCGAAGTCGATGTACTCGGTCTGCTTGAGCAGGCGCTCGATCATCTCCTCATGATCGAACAACTCCCAGGCCTCATGCACGGCATCGAGTTTGGCATGCGTCTCGGGACGGCGCGGCATAAATAGCGTGCAGCAGTCGGGAGCGGCCTCAGTCGAGATATCGAACGTACCAATCTCCTCGGCGCGCGCGATGATCTCCTGCTTGTCCGAACCGATGAGAGGGCGGAACACGGGGATCTTCACGGCCTCGTTGACGGCCATGATGTTCTCAAGCGTTTGGGAGGCAACCTGCCCAAGCGATTCGCCCGTAACGATGGCCTTGGCGCCCTCGATGTGTGCAATGTGCTCGGCAACCGAATACATAATGCGGCGATACATGATCACGCGCAGATTGCTGGGGCAGGTGACCGAAATCTCACGCTGGCAGTCGCCAAACGGCACCACGTACAGGCGGCCGATCTGGACACCCGGCTCAAGCGCACGGATGATGTCCTGCACCAAATACTCGCTCGTATCGGGCGTCTGCGGACGACCAGAGAAATGTACCGGCACGCACACCGCGCCGCGACGCGCGAGCATCCAGGTCGCCACCGGAGAATCGATACCCGACGACAGCAGCGTCACGACCTTGCCGGCAGAACCCACCGGCAGACCGCCCACGCCGCGCTCGGAGCGCGCATACACGTAGACGCTACCCTGGACCACCAGTACGTGCACCATCGCATCGGGGTCGTGCATTTGAACCTTTTTATCGGGGAAGGCCTCACACAACACCTCGCCCACCTGACGATTGATGTCAATCGAGGTGAGCTCATAGTCGGTATTGGAGCGCTTGGCGTGCACCTTAAACGAATCGAAGGAACCAAACTCGCGCAGCGCCTTCACGGCGGCGGCACAGTACTCCTGAGGGTCGCGATTGGTGTGATACGCCAAAGACACGCGAGCAACGCCGGGAACGGTGCGAATGACACGCGCCGCCTCGTCGGCCTGATGCTCGTTAAAGGTCACGAGGATATAACCGGAAATTCGAGACACGGCATTCACGGAAAAGGCGGCCAAGGCCGCCTTGATGTTATCCATGAGGATATGCTCAAAATGTGCGCGGTTCTTGCCCTTCAGTCCAACCTCGTGATAGTGGACCAGGCAGACGCGAGCCGCCATTTAGGCTTCAGCAACCTTGTGGCCGAGCGCCTTCTCGTAACGGGCCTCGTCGTAAGAGATGTCGCCGTCGACAATCTCGTCCATAGCCATCGAGATGGTATCGGCACCGGAAAGCCCGATGGTGATGTCATCGACATCCTGGACGGCAAGCACGCGGTTGTGCTGGCCACGCAGCATGCTATTGATGTCGCAGGCGCGCTTGGAGGCAAGCGAAGCGAGCAGGAAGCGGTTGTGATCGGTCTTCTCCAGAAGATCGTCAATGCAAGGCTTTACAACGGACACGGACCTCAGATCCTTTCATGCATATCGAGAACGCGAACGAGCTCATCGGTCGCGCGGTCGAGATCGTCATTAACCACGACGTCGTCGTAGCGGTCGGCAAGGGCAAGCTCATCGGCGGCGTTTGCCATACGCAGCTCAATCGTCTCGGGCGTCTCGGTACCGCGACCGACTAGACGCTCGCGGAGCACCTCAAGCGAAGGCGGCTTGATAAAAATCAGCACGGCCTCGGGAAAACGCTCCTTCACCTGCAGGGCGCCCTGGACATCGATCTCCAAGATCAGGGACGAGCCAGAGGCGAGCTTGGATGTGACCTCGCTCACCAACGTGCCGTAGCAGTTACCGTGGACCTCGGCCCACTCAACAAACTCACCGTTTGCCACGCGGCGGTCGAACTCCTCGCGCGTCAGAAAAAAGTAGTTGACGCCGTCGACCTCACCTTTGCGTGGTGCTCGCGTGGTAGCCGAAACCGTCAGGCCCAGGTTCGAGCGGAGCTCGCGCACACGAGTGACGAGCGTGCCCTTGCCTGCGCCTGACGGTCCAGAAATCACAAAGAGCTTGGAATCCTGAGCGCTCACTTATTTGGTCAGCTGCTCGAGGAGCTGCTCGCGCTGACGGACGCCGAGGCCCTGGACGCGACGGGTAGCGGAGATACCGAGCTCCTCCATGATCTTGGCGGCCTTGGCCTTGCCATAACCAGGGAGAGACTCGATGAGGGTGGAAACCTTCATGCGGGAAGCGATGGGGTCATCGGAGTTAAGCACAGACTCGAGGGACTTCTCGCCCTTCTTGATCTGCTCGCGAAGCTCAGCGCGGGCGTGACGTGCGGCAGCAGCCTTCTCAAGAGCCTGCTTGCGCTGCTCATCGGTAAGCTGAGGGAGTGCCATTCGTACCTCCAAATAGTTGGGTTATATCTGATTCAATAATTGGCATTTTAGCACGTAGAACGTACAAAATGCCCAATAGCGGCTCCATAGGTTAGACGATACCCGCAAAAAGTGCAATATACTGCGCCCAAAGTTAAGCCCCTGACCTGCGATTCCACACAAAGGATGGGAAAGTTTACGCAGGCACAGGGGCTATTTTGTGCTAATGAGACCCAAAAGTGGTGACTTAGGGGAATCTTTTACGCGACGTTTTCGACCAGCTCGGCGACGATGGCGTCAAAGGCGGCAACCGGATCGTCGGCACCGGTGATGGGACGTCCCACAACAATGTGGCTTGCACCACGCTCGATAGCCTGGGAAGGCGTCGCCACGCGAGACTGGTCACCAAGGGCGGCACCCACCGGACGCACACCCGGAGTCACGATCAGGGCATCGGGACCCAGCAGCTCACGCATGTCGTGAGCCTCCATCGGCGAGCACACGATACCGTCGATGCCGTTGGCCTGAGCGAGCTTTGCCAGGCGGGCGGCCTCCTCGGCCACGGGCGACTCGACGCCGATCTCGCTCAAGGCATCCTGGTTCATGCTCGTGAGCACGGTGATGGCGACGAGCTTGGCGCGGTCCTCGCGCGCCTCCTCGGCGCCCTCGCGGCAGGCAGCGAGCATGGCGCCCGAACCCAAGCCGTGGACCGAAAGCAGATCGGCACCGGCAAGCGAGGCCGAGCGGGCGGCACCGCGAACCTGATGCGGAATATCATGGAACTTGAGGTCAAGGAAGACCTTAAAGCCCAAATCCTTGAACGTCTTGACGATCTCAGGACCCTCGGCGTAATAGAGCGTCATGCCAACCTTGAGCCAGGCGGCATGGCCCGAAAGCTCGTGGGCAAGCTCGAGCGCACGCTCACGGTCGCAGTCGAGGGCGACGATAACACGGTCGCGGGCATCGGTCTCTAGCATTCGAACGCACCTACCAGTTCGTTGATGTCCTTCACGCCCTGAGACTCGGCCCAGGCCTCGAGCTCGTGCGCGATCTTGAGCGAAGCGCACGGATCGACGAAGTTGGCCATGCCGACCGACACGCAGGTGGCGCCGGCCAGGATAAACTCGGCCGCATCTTCGCCGGTCATGACACCGCCGACACCGTTGATGGGGATATCGACGGCCTGGGCAACCTCCCAGACCATGCGCACGGCAATGTGGTGGCACAGCGGGCCCGAAAGGCCGCCCTTGGGCTTGGCCACGCGGGACTTGCGGGTATGGACGTCGATGGCCATGCCCTGGATGGAGTTGATGACTGAAAGGCCGTCGGCACCGGCAGCCTCGAGAGCCTTGGCAATCTCGGCGACGTTGACCGGCGCCATCTTCACGAACAGCGGCTTATCGGTCACCTTGCGGCAGGCAGCCATAACGGAAGAGGCGCCCTCGGGCGTGGAGCCCATGGCGGCACCGCCGGCGGCGATATTAGGGCAGCTCACGTTGATCTCGTAGCCGGCAGCCCAGGGGCACAGCTCGACATACATCTCGAGTGCGCGGACAAACTCGTCAACGGAGTGGCCGGCAACCTGACAGATGACCTGGCAGCCGTCCTTGGACAACTGTTCGAGCCACGGACCGGACTCGCGGGCAAAGGCGGCCACGCCGGGGTTCTGAAGGCCCACGGAGTTGATCATACCGCCGGGAATCTCGGCCATGCGGGGCGCGGGGTTGCCGGGCCAGGGCTCGGCAGCGCAACCCTTGGTGGTGATGGCGCCCAGCTGGGAAACATCAAAGAAGTTCTGGAACTGCCAACCGTAGCCAAAGGTACCGGCTGCGGTGTTGATGGGGTTCTGCATCTTGACGCCGCCGAAATCGACGGCCATGTTCACGGTACCCACTAGAAGACCACCACCTTGGAAGCATCGAACACGGGGCCGCACATGCAGGCGCCCTTCATACCGTCGACCGTCTCGACATTGCAGGTGTTGCAGGCGCCAAAGCCACAGCTCATCATGCGCTCGAGCGACACCTCGCAGTACGCACCGGCCTCGGCGGCAGCGGCGGCGACTTTCTTCATCATGACGGCGGGACCGCAGCTGGCCACATAGTCGTAGCCGCCCTCGCCGAGCAGCTCGGCTGCCGGGTCGGTGCAAAAACCGTGCGTGCCCAGCGAACCGTCGTCGGTGCACACGTTAACCGTGGCGCCCAACGCGCGGAACTCATCAACACCCACGGCCTTGGAAGCGGTGCCAAAGCCCAGGCACACGTCGACATCCACGCCCTGCTCGGCAAGCATACCGGCAAGACACAGCACAGGCGGAACGCCGATGCCGCCGGCGACGAGCAGAGCCTTCCTGGTGCCCTCGGGTACCATCCAGCCACGGCCGCCAGGGCCCAACAGGTTGGACTTGGAACCGGGGGCCATCTGCGACAGACGACGGGTGTCGTCGCCCACGACGGCGTACCACAGCTCGACGGTGCCGGCCTGGGCGTCGGCGCGATAGAAGCTCAGGGGCACGCGAAGCAGCGAGGACGCATCGCCGGGCACGGCAATGTTCACAAACTGACCGGGCTTGAGCGCACTTGCAAGCTTGGGGGCCGAGATGACGAGCGAGAAGATGCCTTCGGCGATCTCCTGGTTCGAGACGACCTCGAAGTCATGCATGCGTGCAGTGGAAGGTGTGGGCATAGACGCTCCAATCCCCCATGCGGTTGCATGGTCAAAACGAACAGAAAGCGCGGCACCGCAAGGGCACCGCGCACAAAAGCGATAAGGCTATGCTAGCAGATGCAGCCGTCGGCGAGCGTCTGCTTACCGCCGACAAACACATCGGTGGCACGACCGGTAAACGTGCGACCGGCAAAACCGGAGTTCTCGGCGCGCGACTCATAACCGTCCTCACCGACCGTCCAGGTGGCGGACGCGTCGAACACAGTCAGGTCGGCAACGGAGCCCGCCTTGACCTGAACCTGGTCGAGGCCCAGGATCTCACGCGGCTTGATGGCCATGAGCTCGACCATGCGGCCCACGCTCATCTTGCCCGTATTGACCAGCTCGGTGAGTACGAGCGACAGCGAGGTCTCGAGGCCGATCATACCAAAGGGCGCAAGCTCGAACTCGCGGGCCTTCTCCCACGGGGTGTGGGGAGCGTGATCGGTGACGATAACGTCGACGGTGCCGTCGATGACGCCCTGACGGATGGCCTCGGCATCTTCCTCGGTACGCAGCGGCGGATTGACCTTGAGCGAGGTGTTGTAGGTCTCGTCCAGGTCGTTCTCAGTCAGGAACATGTGGTGCGGGGTGGCCTCGCAGGTAACCTGAACGCCAGCGGCCTTACCGGCACGCACGATCTCCAGACCATGGGCGGTGGAGATGTGCTGGATGTGCAGCTTGGCACCGGTCAGCTTGGCGATCTCGATGTCGCGGGCGATCTGGAGCTCCTCGCCGGCAGCCGGCCAACCCTCGAGGGCCAGACGGGTCGAGACCTTGCCCTCGTTGATCTGGCCGTTGCCGACCAGGTCCTCGTCCTGGCAGTGGCTCATGAAGACCTTGCCGAACATCTTGCCGTAGTCCATGCAGCGACGGAGCATGCCCGCGCCCTGCACGCCGCGACCGTCATCGGTGAAGGCGACGGCGCCGTGGGCGACCATATCGCCCATCTCGGACATGGCCTCGCCCTTAAGACCGCGGGTCATGGCGCCCGACGGATAGACGCGGCAGTGGCCGACCTCGGCAGCGCGGGACTTGACGAACTCCACGACAGTGCCGTTATCGGTTACGGGATCGGTGTTGGGCATGGCGCACACGCCGGTAAAGCCGCCCTTGGCAGCTGCGCGGGTACCGCTCTCGATGTCCTCTTTGACCTCGTAGCCGGGCTCGCGAAGGTGAACGTGCATATCCACAAGGCCGGGGACGAGGTACTTGCCGGAAAGGTCGCGGACCTCGGCTCCCTCGACGGCGAGATTCTCGCCGACCTCGGCGATCTTGTCGCCGTCAATCAGGACGTCAACGACACCGTCAAGCTCGACGGACGGGTCGACGACGTGGGTATTCTTAAGAAGCAAGGCCATTATCGGCACCTCCAAGCAGCAGATACAGGATAGCCATACGCACGCAGATACCGGCGTAGACCTGCTCCAGGATGACGGAGCGTTGCGGGTGGTCGGCCATATAGGAGTCGAACTCGACGCCGCGGTTGATGGGGCCCGGGTGGCAGATGATCGCGTCGGGCTTCATGAGCTTCTCGCGGTCCTTGGTCAGGCCGAAGAGCTTGTGGTACTCGCGAATGGTCGGGAACGGGGCACCCTCGAGGCGCTCCTGCTGCACGCGCAGCATGTAGACGACGTCCAGCTCGGGCAGGACGGAATCGAGGTCGCTCGTCACGTGGTCGCAGCCCAGGACCTCGGGCGCCGGCGGCAGCAGCGTGCCGGGGGCGACGGCGTAGGTCTCGCAGCCCATGATCTTAAGGGCGGGGATCAGCGAGCCGCAAACGCGGGAGTGGGCGATATCGCCGACGACGGCGACCTTCAGACCGTGGAAGTCACCCTTGTGCTCCCAGATGGTGTACAGGTCGAGCAGGGCCTGCGTGGGATGGTTGTGCTTGCCGTCACCGGCGCAGATGACGCTTGCGGGCGAGTTCTGCGTGACGATGTAGGGAGCGCCGGCGTGCTTGTCGCGCACGACGATGCAGTCGATCTTATAAGCGTTGAGGGTCTCAACGGTGTCGACGAGGCTCTCGCCCTTGACCGTGGAGGTCGAGGAGCCGCCAAAGTTGAGGCTGTCGGCCGAAAGACGCTTCTCGGCGAGCTCGAAAGAGCTGCGGGTGCGCGTCGAGGGCTCGTTGAACATGTTGACGATGGTCTTGCCCTTGAGCGTGGGGACCTTCTTGATGGCACGCTCGTTGACCTCGGAGAACGCCTTGGCGGTCTCGAGGATGAGCTTGATATCCTCTTCGGAGTACTCGGTAATGTCGATCAGGTGCTTATGGTTGAACGCCACGGTACTACTCACCTCCCAGCGGCGCGGAGCCCACGTGGGAACCCGGCGCGACGTCGTTAATCTCGACGGCGGTGTGGCCGTCGACTTCCTTCATATATAGGTGCACGTTCTCCTCATGCGACGAGGGAACGTTCTTGCCGACAAAGTCCGGCGAGATGGGGAGCTCACGGTGGCCGCGGTCGACGAGGACTGCCAGCTCGATGCGGCTCGGACGGCCCAGGTCCATGACGGCGTCAAGAGCGGCGCGGATGGTACGGCCCGTATACAGGATGTCGTCCACCAGCACGACTCGCTTGCCGTCGACGCTGAAGGGAATGTTGGTAGCGTGGATCGCGGGAGCGAAATTGGTCGCATAGTCATCACGGTAGAAGCTGATGTCCAGGCTGCCGAGCGGAACGTCGACGCCCTCGATCTCCTTGATCTCCTCGGCGAGCTTCTTTGCCAGAAGGTCGCCGCGCGTGACGATGCCGACCAGAGCGAGGTCTTCACAGCCCTCGTTGCGCTCGAGAATCTCGTGCGCGATGCGGGTCATCGCTCGATTGACGGCGGTCTCGTCCATGATGACCGCCTTGGGGGAAGTCGTGCCCATCGATCTCCTTCCTCACATGTCTTGACTGCTGACACAGTCAAAAAAATAGATGCCCGACCGCTTAAAGCGGACCAGACACCCACAGGAAGGGCTGCTCTTTGGCAGCTATGTAATTCCATGTGGGTATCTCGTACCCCTTTAATGGTCAACGAATAGTGTAGCCAACCTCGAGCGTAATTGCGAGCATAAATACAAAGCAATCCATAAACGGGCGCAGGCGCTCCATAAACCTATATATATTTGTGGGACGAGCTTGAAAACGCACGCACGAGCTGGCATAATCCCCTCTGCTGCACGCAAATCGGATCTACGTCCAGGGCCGTGGCGTGAGCACTATCGCCAAAAGAGGAATATCTCTGTGTAGATTACGCACAGGGAGCTGCTTCTGTGCTATAGTTCAGGCTTGTTTGTTAACGCGACATGTTCGTTTGTCGCCCAAGGAGGGTCAGTTATGTCCAAAGTTTGCGAAGTTTGCGGTAAGCACCCCGTTGCCGGTCGCTCTATCAGCCACTCTCACCGCGTCACCAACCGTAAGTTCCGCCCCAACATCCAGCGCGTGTACGTCGTCGTCGATGGTCACCGTCGCAAGATGAACGTTTGCTCCACCTGCCTCAAGTCCGGCAAGGTTGCGCGCTCCTAAATAAGGTCTTACCAACAAGTACCTCGGACTCTCCGGGTCAAAGACCTCGCGTTCATATAGAACTTACCAAAGGCGCCCTCCCCTACGGAGGGCGCCTTTTTGCACTCATTGGGGACAGACTTACATGAGTGCTTTCACGAATTGGGGACAGACATTACGCATGCCGGCAGCGGTTCGGCCCCTGCCTCACGCCGCCTCGTTCCAGCCCGCGGTGGCCTTGGTTACACTTGTAGCGCCGATGCCGGTGATACGGGAAATTTGCTTGACCGTGAGATGCGCCCGCCTGAGCCTCAGCAGGCAGGCATCGCGTTCGAGACGAGGCAGGGCCTTGAGCAGCGCAGGATCTATGCTCGGCAGGACTTCGCGCGCAACGGAAAGGGCATCCTCATCGTGGATCCGTCGGCGTGGAAGAACCTCAACTGACCAGATGCGCCCGGCAACTTCCTTGAGATGCTCGCAATAGCAACGGGAGCCTCCGACAATGTCGAGCATAGGGGCCGCATCACAGATGTCAAAGGGATCGTAGCCCAGCTGGTATGCCTTGTAGCTTGACCAGCGGTATGCCTCGAGTGAGTCGAGCGCACCTTTCACGGGATTGAGATGAATATAGTCGAGCAGCTGAACCGCCTGCGTGTCCGACTCAACTGCAACACGCGAATAGCGATTGTCAAACAGATGGCCCGTTCTTCCCGTTTTCCCATTGAAATACTTAGCATACGCCGTCAGTGCGCACTGCATTGCCTTTGAAAGGTTGTCGAATGGATCATCAACCATCAAATGGAAGTGGTTGTCCATAAGACACCAAGCCAACACCGCCACTTCATGGCGCGCAAACCTTTCCGAGATATCCGATAAGAAACGATAACGGTCGGAGTCATCTTCAAAAATAATCTGCTTGGAGTTACCGCGGTCAAAGACGTGGTAATAGCCGGTGAGCGAAACGGCGCGGGCGCATCGAGGCATAATCTCTCCTTTCAAAACTGAACAGGCAACACCTAAAAGGAGAGAAGGAACGCGAAATGCTGAGCCTGTGATCTATTTATATCCAATGAGCGGCAAAAACAGGCCCAGAACGGCAAAATGGCAAATCGATGTCTGTCCCCCAATGAGTGAAAGCACTCATGTAAGTCTGTCCCCAATGAGCGGGGCGATGCACTGGCAGACAATGAGTGGAACGGTGCATTGGGCGGATAGATTTAGTTGAATCGTTTCATGTGGTTGAAGCGTTTTAGTATGCCTTTTACGGGAATCTTACCGTTCGCCGAATAATTTCTTGCTATCATGCAAGGCGTAGGGTAAATCTCCGATCGCAAGGAGACACAAATGGTGAAAAAGTCACCGGAAAACACTACTCCCGCAATTGTGGACAACGTAGAGGCGCTTGAGGCTAAGCTCGCTCAGATGCGAGAGGCCCAGGCGCTTTTTGCTACGTACACGCAGGAGCAGGTCGACAAGATCTTCTATGAGGCCGCCATGGCCGCCAACAAGGCACGTATCCCGTTGGCGAAGATGGCCATCGAGGAGACCGGCCGCGGCGTTCTTGAGGACAAGGTCATCAAGAACCACTACGCCGCAGAGTACATCTACAACGCTTACAAGAACACCAAGACCTGTGGTGTCCTGGAGCGCGACGAGGCTTACGGCATCACCAAGATCGCCGAGCCCATCGGCATCGTGGGCGCCGTCATCCCGACGACCAACCCCACCTCCACCGCGATCTTCAAGACGCTGATCAGCCTGAAGACCCGCAACGCCATCATCATCTCCCCGCACCCGGCTGCCGCCAAGTGCACCATCGCCGCCGCCAAGCTCGTGCTTGACGCCGCCGTCAAGGCCGGCGCGCCCGAGGGCATCATCGGCTGGGTCGATGTCCCCTCCATCGAGCTGACCAACATGGTCATGCGCGACGTCGACATCATCCTCGCCACCGGTGGCCCGGGCATGGTCAAGGCCGCCTACTCCTCGGGCAAGCCCGCCCTGGGCGTTGGCGCCGGTAACACCCCGGTCGTCATCGACGACACCGCCGACGTGCTGCTCGCCGTCAACTCCATCATCCACTCCAAGACCTTCGACAACGGCATGATCTGCGCTTCCGAGCAGTCCGTGACCGTCATCGACACCATCTATGACCAGGTCAAGGCCGAGTTCCAGAAGCGCGGCTGCTACTTCGTCAAGCAGGGTGCCGAGATGGAGGCCCTGCGTGCCGCCATGTTCAAGAACGGCGCCCTCGATCACCGCATCCCCGGCATGGCTGCCGCCAAGATCGCCGAGCTCGCCGGCATCGAGGTTCCCGCCAAGACCAAGATCCTGATCGCCGAGGTCACCTCCACCGACCCCGCCAAGGAGGAGTTCTCCCACGAGAAGCTCTCCCCGGTCCTGGCCATGTACCACGCCAAGGACTTCCAGGAGGCCGTCGACAAGGCCGAGCACCTGGTGCTCGCCGGTGGCCCGGGCCACACCGCCTCTCTGTACGTGCACCCCGCTCAGGCCGAGAAGATCAGCCTGTTCGAGCACGTCATGAAGGCCTGCCGTATCGTCATCAACACCCCGTCCTCGCACGGCGGCATCGGTGACCTGTACAACTTTGGCATGAAGCCGTCTCTGACCCTGGGCTGCGGCTCCTGGGGCGGCAACTCCGTCTCCGAGAACGTTGGGGTGAAGCACTTGATCAACGTTAAGACTGTGGCCGAGCGCCGTGAGAACATGCTGTGGTTCCGCGCTCCCGAGAAGGTCTACTTCAAGAAGGGTTCCACGCCCGTCGCCCTCGACGAGCTGGGCAACGTCATGGGCAAGAAGCGCGCCTTCATCGTCACCGACCAGTTCCTCTTCAAGAATGGCAACACCCGCGCCATCGAGGCCAAGCTCGATGAGATGGGCATCGCCCACGACTGCTTCTACGACGTCGAGCCCGATCCGTCGCTGCAGTGCGCACGTCGCGGCGCCAAGCAGATGGCTCTCTTTGAGCCGGACGTCATCATCGCCGTCGGCGGTGGCTCCGCTATGGACGCCGGCAAGATCATGTGGATGATGTACGAGCACCCCGAGTGCAAGTTTGAGGACATGGCCATGGACTTCATGGACATCCGCAAGCGTATCTTCACCTTCCCCGAGATGGGCAAGAAGGCCTACTTCGTCGCCGTCCCGACCTCCTCGGGTACCGGCTCCGAGTGCACGCCGTTCGCCATCATCACCGACAAGGAGACCGGCATCAAGTGGCCGCTCGCCGACTACGCGCTGCTCCCCAACATGGCTATCGTCGACGCCGACAACTGCATGACCGCCCCGCGCGGCCTGACCGCTGCCTCCGGCAT
Organism: Collinsella sp. AM42-18AC; assembly: GCF_003467965.1. Classification (NCBI taxonomy): domain Bacteria; kingdom Bacillati; phylum Actinomycetota; class Coriobacteriia; order Coriobacteriales; family Coriobacteriaceae; genus Collinsella; species Collinsella sp. AM42-18AC. Next base: position 73,947 of record NZ_QSFY01000006.1, on the reverse strand, counting down.
CGACGTCATGACCCACGCCATCGAGTCCTACGTCTCCATCATGGCTTCCGACTACACCAAGGGCCTCTCCGAGCGCGCTGCCAAGCTCGTCTTTGAGAACCTGCCCTCCAGCTTCACGAACGGCGCCAAGGACCCGCACGCCCGCGAGGAGATGCACAACGCCTCCTGCATGGCCGGTATGGCCTTCGCCAACGCCTTCCTGGGCCTCAACCACTCCATGGCCCACAAGCTCGGCGCCTTCCATCACCTGCCCCACGGCCTCGCCAACGCCGTCATCCTGACCCGCGTCATGCGCTACAACGCCGCCGAGGCTCCCGTCAAGATGGGTACCTTCTCCCAGTATCCTTACCCCAACGCGCTGCACAACTACGCCGAGATGGCCAAGTACTGCGGCATCGAGGGCAAGGACGACAAGGAGGTCTTCGAGAACTTCATCACGAAGCTCGAGGAGCTCAAGGACTTCATCGGCGTCAAGAAGACCATCGCCGACTACGGTGTTGACGAGCAGTACTTCCTCGACACCCTCGACGAGATGACCGAGCAGGCATTCAACGACCAGTGCACCGGCGCTAACCCGCGCTACCCGCTCATGAGCGAGATCAAGGAGCTCTACCTGGACGCCTACTACGGCCGCGAGCCTCAGGACTACGCCGTCTGCTAGTTTTAGCACGGTTTTTAACGGCGGGGGTGCACGGGTGTTTCACACACCCCCGCCGTCGCTTCTATCGCATCGTTGAAAGGATGCAACCATGCTGCTACCCGATTCCAAGACCGAGCTCGTCCGCCGTGGCAACAAGGTCGTTTACGACCTGGGCGACAAGATCGTCAAGGTCTTTAACGAGACCAAGCCTGTCTCCGACGTGTTCAACGAGGCTTTGAATCTTGCCCGCATCAATGAGTGCGGCATCCGCAGCCCCAAGGCTCTCGAGGTTTCCCAGCTCGAGAACGCCAACGGCTGGGCGCTCGTGACCGAGAAGGTTCCGGGCACCACCCTTGCCGAGAAGATGACTGCCGAGCCCCAGCGCTTTGGTGAGTACCTCGAGATGTTCGTCGACCTCCAGATCGAGATCCACGGCTACACCTCCCCGCTGCTCAACCGTCAGCGCGACAAGTTCGCCCGCATGATCGACAGCCTTGATCAGCTCAATGCCACCACGCGCTACAACCTTCAGGAGCGTCTGGACGGCATGACCAAGGAGTTCAAGGTCTGCCACGGCGACTTCAACCCCTCCAACGTCATCGTCGGCGACGACGGCCAGCTGTACGTCTGCGACTGGGCACACGCCACCCAGGGCTGCCCTGCTGCCGACGTTGCCACCACCTACCTGCTCTTTGCCCTCAACAGCAAGGATCAGGCCGAGGCCTACCTGGAGCTCTACTGCGACCGCGCCGACATGCCCATGCAGGTCGTGCGTCAGTGGACGAGCATCGTAGCCGCTTCCGAGCTCGCTCGTAAGCGCAACGTGAACGATGAGTTCCTGAAGAACTGGATCGACGTCGTCGATTATCAGTAATATCTGAGCGATTTATTTCGCATCGGAGGCACAAGAAAACCCCGCAGCTCATATGGGCTGTGGGGTTTTCCTTTACCCATCGAGTTTATTCACGCAACAAAATAGACTGCTCCGCATCTCTTCCTAAGAGAGATACGGAGCAGTCCCGCAATTACATCTAATAGCAGAAACGTCGATTAACGGCGGGCCGCCTTAACAAGCTCGGCAACCTTGGCGACGACCTCGTCAATCGCCACGTCCTCGCGCTCGCCCGTGGCACGGTCCTTGAGCTCAACGGTGCCATTCTTAAGGCCACGCTTGCCAAGCACCACCTGATACGGGAATCCCATAAGGTCGTTATCGGCAAACTTAAAGCCGGGACGCTCGTCACGGTCGTCGACGACGACCTCGATACCCTCGGCGCACAAGCCCTCGACGATTTGGTCGCAGACGGTTGCGCACTCCTCCTTCTTGGGATCGAGCGGAATCACCGCGACCTCGTACGGGGCAACGGAAACCGGCCAGACGATACCGTGCTCGTCGTTGTGCTGCTCCACGACGGCAGCAAGCGAGCGGGACACGCCCACGCCGTAGCAACCCATGATAAGCGGCTTCTCCTTGCCGTCCTCGTCCATAAAGGTGGCGCCCATGGCCTCGGAATACTTGGTACCCAGCTGGAAGACCTGCGAGACCTCGATGCCGCGAGCAGCAGAGAGCGGCTTGCCGCAGTGCGGGCAGGGATCGCCGGCAACGACGGTGACCAGATCTGCCCACTCATCGACGGTAAAGTCGCGCTCGGGGCAGGCACCGGTAAAGTGATAATCGACCTCGTTGGCACCGCAGGCCCACTGCTTGGACTCGCGCAGGCTCTCGTCGCACACCAGACGGATGCCCTCGGGCAAGTTAACCGGTCCGATAAAGCCCTTGTGCAGACCGTAGGTCTGGAGCTCCTCGTCCGTCATCATGCGATAACCCTTGCCAAAGACATGCTCGGCCTTGCAGTCGTTGAGCTCATGGTCGCCCGGGACGATGGCCACGACGGGCTTGCCCTCGGCATCGATGAGCGCCAGGGACTTGCGCGTACCGTTCTCGGGGAATCCAAAGAACTTAGCAACGGCCTCAATGGTGCCCATGCCCGGAGTCTCGACCTTGGTAAGCGTACCGTCACCGGGACCCTCAGTCACGACGATCTTGGTGCTTGCAGCCTCATCATCGGCGGCAAAACCGCAGTCATCGCAATAGACGAGAGAAGCCTCGCCGGCGTCGGCCAAAGCCATGTACTCGACGGAGGTATCGCCACCGATCTCGCCGGAGTCGGCAACGACGGGTAAGGCCTTGATGTAGCAGCGCTCGCAAATGTTAGCGTAGGCCTGCTTCATCTTGTCATACTCCTCCTGCAAGCTCTCCTGCGTGGCGGAGAAGCTGTAGGCATCCTTCATGATGAACTCGCGGCCGCGCATCAGGCCAAAGCGGGGACGGAACTCATCGCGGAACTTGTCCTGGATGTGATAGAGGTTCACTGGCAGCTGCTTGTAGGAACGCAACTCATTGCGCACCAGGGCAGTCACGGTCTCCTCGTGCGTGGGTCCGAGCACAAACTCGCGGCCGTGGCGGTCATCAAAGCGCACAAGCTCCTTGCCATAGGCATCGATACGGCCGGACTCACGCCACAGCTCGGCATCGACCATGATGGGCATCATGAGCTCCTGAGCACCGGCGGCATCCATCTCGTCGCGCACGATGTTCTCGATCTTGCGGATCGAGCGCCAAGCGAGCGGCAGATAGGAATACAGGCCGGCGGCCTCCTTGCGGATCATGCCAGCGCGAAGCAGCAGACGGTGGCTCGCTAGCTCGGCATCCGCCGGATCCTCTTTGAGCGTCGGCGCATAGAGCTTAGACATATACATTGCTCGGGTCATTTATTTCTCCTCAATAAGTTTGTCGACCTCGGCCATAAGCACGTCGACAATTTGATCCTCAGCTACTTTACCAATGATCTGGCCATGCGAAAAGAGCAGGCCCTGACCACGTCCGCAGGCAACACCCAGGTCGGCGTCAGATGCCTCTCCGGGGCCATTGACCGCACATCCCATCACGGCGATCGAAAGCGGCGCGGAATAGTTCTTAAGCCGCTCGGTGACCTCCTCGGCGATGGGAATCAGGTTAACCTGGCAGCGGGCGCACGTGGGGCACGAGACAATCTCGGGACCACGGCGACGCAGGCCCAGCGACTGTAGAATTCCCCAGGCGACCGGCGGCTCCTCAACCGGATCGGCCGTGAGCGACACACGCATGGTGTCACCGATGCCTTCGGAAAGCAAGATACCCAAGCCTACAGAGCTCTTGATGGTGCCCTGAAGCTTGGTCCCCGCCTCCGTCACGCCCAGGTGGAGCGGAACATGCGGTATCTCGCGCGACAGGGCGCGATAGGTATCAAGTGTCGTCTGTACGCTATGGGCCTTGGCGGATAGCACGATGTTGGTAAACCCACGGTCCTCAAAGTGCCGCACAAAGCGTTCGCTCGACATCACGAGCTTTTCGGGCTGCGTGAGGTCGTCGCGCTCGGCAATATCTTGCTCAAGCGAGCCCGCGTTCACGCCAATGCGAATCGCGCAGCCCGCGGCACCCGCGGCATCGATGACGGCATCGACCTTAGCCCAATCGCCGATATTGCCGGGGTTGATGCGCAGCTTAGAGGCACCAGCCTCGACAGCGCCAATGGCAAGCTTATGGTTAAAATGGATATCGGCGACGATTGGCACCGGAGACTCGGCACAAATCGTGCGAAAGCCCTCGAGCGCAGCCTCGGTAGGCACGCTCACGCGCACGATATCGCAGCCAGCCTGCGCCAACGCGCACACTTGCGCAAGCGTTGCCTGGGCATCAGCAGTATCGGTGCAGGTCATAGACTGAACCACGACCGGAGCGCCACCACCGATCTGCACGCCGCCCACATGCACGGGGCGCGTCAACTCGCGAGGCAAAGGATGGGATAAAGACAATCCAAACACTCCCCTACAGAATAAATCGAAGGATGTCGGAACGAAGCATATAGACAAACAGCAGTGCAAAGAGCGCGATGCCGACATAGCTGACGATTGTCTGCACTTTGAGCGGCAGCTCGCGACCGGCGACCTTTTGGATGATCTCGATAACCAGCTTTCCCCCGTCGAGCGGCGGAATGGGCAGCAGGTTCATAAAGCCAAGCGAGAACGAAATGAGGGCGGCAAAGGAAAGGAACGTGGCAGGGCCGGCAGCAGCGGCCTGTGAGGACATAACGCTAATACCCACGATCGAAGAAGACTGATCGAGAATCTCCATCGTATGCTGCGGCTGGAGCAGGCGCATCACGCCATCCGCTGTCTGCACGACATAGGAGAACGACAGGCGAGCCGACGTGATGGGGTCTAAACGGACCACCTGCGTAGAGGCATACACACCTAGGCGCTCGTCCTCTTTGAGCGCAACCGTGGTCGAATGCTGCTTGCCGTCACGCTCGTACTCGATGGCGATATCGTCCTTACCGGCAGCCTTGCCGATGGCATTGTAGACATCCATCCAAGTGGAACATGAGACACCGTCAACCGAAAGGATCGCGTCACCGCCCTCGATACCCGCCTTGGCGGCAATAGACCCCTCGTCAACCTGACCGATCACGTTGGTATCCATCGGCACGGTGACACCCGCAATGGAATAGATGCTCATAAAGAGCAAAAAACCCGTCAAGATATTGACGATAATGCCCGCGAGCAGCATAAAGGCGCGCTTGAGAAAGCCTTGGCCAAGATAGGTGTGCGAGCGCTCTTGCGCAAGGAACTCGGCCTCGCCGCACGGCAGCTCCCACACATCGCCCTCGGCAGTCGCATGTTCGCGATCGAAACGACGACCATCAAAGGTGGTATAGCCTGCCGTGTCTCGCGGCAACGTCTGATATTTGGTGGGATAGTAGCTCGGCGAGGGCTTCTCCCCTTCCTCATACCAGGGCGCGATGGAGCCCCAGCCCAGCAAAAGGGCGCATGCCTCGAGCACATCCTCCTCGGAAAGCTCGAGCTCGACAGCAAGGTCGGCCACGGTCACGCGACCATGACGATAGATAGCCGCGAGCACGCGGTCGGCGCACGAAACATCGGTCGGATCCATACCGCAGATGGCAGCGTAGCCACCCAGCAGCAGCGGGGTCACGCCAAACTTGGTTCCAATGCGACGCGACGTGTAATGGATGTCAAAGCGGCACGGCAGACCCAAAAAGAACTCGGTCACACGGACGCCGCAGGCACGCGCCGCCAAAAAGTGGCCGCCCTCGTGCAAAAACACGAGGACGGAAAGCATCAGCAGGCCCCAAAAGACCGATGAGAGAACGCTCAGAACAGTATCCATAAAACGAAAAAGCAATCCTTATGGGTTAGGAACGAGTTGCGGCGAGCACCTGCGCAGCCTTTTCACGCGCCCACGCATCGATGTCGCGAAGCTGCTCAAACGAATCGACCACCTGCATATCGTGGGCGTCCATGCAGGATTCCACAATGCGATCGATATCGGTAAAGCTGCAGCCATCGTGCAGGAAGGCATCGACGGCGACCTCGTTGGCGGCATTGAGAACGCACGGCATGGTGCCACCCGTCTTGCCGGCACGCTCGGCCAGTGCCAGACAGCGGAAGGTATCCATGTCGGCAGCATCAAACGTGAGCTGCCCCAGCTCGCGGAAATCGATACGAGGCGCCGGAGTATCCCAACGCTCGGGATACGAGAACGCGAACTGGATGGGAATACGCATGTCGGAAGCACCGAGATGCGCCATCACAGAGCCGTCGGCGAACTCGACCATAGAGTGAATCTTGGACTGACGCTGCACGACCACGTTGATGAAATCGAGGTCGCAGTTAAACAGATGCATGGCCTCAATGCGCTCCAGGCCCTTGTTCATGAGGGTGGCGGAGTCGATGGTGATCTTGGCACCCATGGCCCACGTGGGATGTGCGAGGGCGTCGACACGCGTCACGCGATCGAGCTCGTCGCGCGTGCGGCCAAAGAACGGACCGCCCGAGCAGGTGAGCCAAATACAATGAGCCTCGCGTGGGTTCTCCCCCAGATAGCACTGGTAGATGGCGGAGTGCTCAGAGTCGACCGGAATAAGCTGGCCCGGTTGCGCCAACGGCATAAGCAAGTCGCCACCGACGACGAGGGACTCCTTGTTGGCAAGGGCAAGACGCTTATTCGAGGTCAAGGCCGCATGGCTCGCCTCGAGACCGGCGGCGCCCACAATAGCGACGAGCACGCAGTCGACATCGTCGCGACGCGCGAGCTCGCAAACCGCCTGCGCACCAACGCCGAGCTTCGTTCCCTCGGGCAACTCCTGCAGCACGGCGTCATCGCCATGAGCGACATCGGCCACGGCAACCGCCGGAACCGAGAACTCGCGGGCAGCGGCAACGAGATCCGAGGTGCTGGAATTAACGGACAGCGCCGTCACCTGTAGTCGATCGGCATGCTGACGGCACACATCGAGTGCCTGGGTGCCGATAGAGCCCGTACAACCCAGGATGGCAACACGGAGGCGTCCATCGGGGCCATACGTCGTCTGGAATGACATTACAGCACGCCTCCGATCATCAAAAGCAGCTGCGCGGTAATGCAGCCGAAGATAAGCGAATCGCTACGATCGAGCATGCCGCCGTGGCCCGGGATAAGGTTACCGGAATCCTTAACGCCCACACCGCGCTTGATGCGCGACTCGATAAGGTCGCCGATAACGCCCAAAATGGACACGACCACGCCACACAGCAGCGCATAGGGCAGGCTGAGCTTGTAGAAGTGCGTCGCCCACAGGATGAGCCAAATCAAAACCGAGCCAAGGATGCCGCCGACAAACCCCTCCCAGCTCTTTTTGGGTGAGATCTTGGGAACCATCTTGTGCTTGCCGATACGACTGCCCACGATGTAGGCAAACGAATCGGAGACCCAAAGGGACGCGCAAACGCCCACCGAAAGCAGGGCGCCGGCAAAACCGGGCACGGCATCGCGCAGCAACACGATAGCCGACAGCATAAAGCCAGTGTAGATGGGACCCATGAGCGTCACGGCCACATCAGAGATACGGGTACGCGGCGACCAGACATACCAAATGCCCACAGCGAGCATCAGGGCAAAAAGCAGGGCATTCAGCAACATCGAATCGCCCAACGCCGAAAGCGGAAAGAGTACGGCGGCAGCGATACCCATGCGCTCGTTAGCCATCTTGCCATCGAGCCTCGTCATACGGAAAAACTCATAGCAGCACAGACCGCTCATGACAGAAACAAAGATGGCCGTGGGGACGATACCCAAAACCAGGCACAGGATAAAGACAACGGCGTAGACGATACCGGCGGCGGCGCGGGTGATAAAGCCAGCCAGCCACGAACCGGTGCCGTTCTTTGCTGCAGGCGCTCCCGCAGCGGCAGCTTTGCGCGCAGGCGCCGCGGAAACTGGCGTCTTGGGAGCAGATGCCTTGGGACGATCGGACACGATTAAGCCTCCTCGGTCTTACTCAGTCCACCAAACCTACGGTCACGGCCCTGATAGGCCAAAATGGCGTCGACAAGGCCCCAACGATCAAAGTCGGGCCAATAGGTATCGGTGACGTAGAATTCGGAATAAGCCACCTGCCACAGCAGATAGTTCGAAAGGCGCAGCTCGCCAGAAGTGCGAATCACGAGCTCCGGATCGGGAAGACCGGCGGTGTACAGGTGCGAAGCAACCATATCATCGTCGATAGCGGCAAGATCGATCTTTCCAGCGGCGGCATCAAGTGCGATCTGGCGGACAGCGCGGGTGATCTCAGCACGGGCACCGTAGTTAACGGCCAGCGCCAGCGTCATACCGGTATGGTCGGCGCATTCGGCAAGGCCGCGCTCAAAGACATCGCGGGTCTTCTTGGGCAGCGCGGAAATATCGCCCAAAAAGACAACGCGAACGTTCTCGCGCTTCAGAAGCGGCAGCTCGTCGATAAACGTCTTGGCAAACAGATGCATCAAAACGTTGACCTCATGCTGCGGACGGTTCCAGTTTTCGGTAGAAAACGCATAGGCAGAAAGCACGTCGACGCCTAGGCGCACGCAGGCGGTAATGATCTCGCGCAGCGAGACGATACCTGCCTTATGACCCTCGGTGCGCGCAAGACCGCGCGACGTAGCCCAACGACCGTTGCCGTCCATGATGCACGAGATATGGTGCGGAATCTTATTGAGGTCAAGGTCGGAAAAACCGACGCCCGCAGGGGCGTCGGCAAAGTACTCGACCAGTTTATGCTCGTCGTATTGCACCTTAGATCTCCATGACCTCGGCTTCTTTTTCCTTCAGAAGCTCCTCCACCTTGGCGACATACTCATCGGTGTGCTTCTGGACCTTGGCCTGCTCGCGACGGACATCGTCCTCGGTGAGCTCCTCATCGCGCTCGAGCTTATTGTTGAAGTCGCGACGGATGTTACGGATAGACACCTTGGCCTGCTCGGCGTACTCGCGGCACTCCTTGACGAGCTCGCGACGGCGCTCCTCAGTGGGGGCCGGGAACGGCAGACGAACGACGGTGCCATCGGAGTTGGGGGTAATGCCCAGATCGGAAGCGCCGATGGCCTTGACGATAGCGTTGATGAGCGCCTTGTCCCACGGCTCGATGAGCAGCATGTGAGCCTCGGGGGTCTTGACGGCGGCAACCTGCGTGACCGGCGTGGGGACACCGTAATAATCAACGGTGATGTCGGACAGAATGTTGGCGTTGGCGCGGCCGGTACGAACCTTGGAGAAGTTATGCTTGAGGGACTCGAGCGACTTGTCCATATGGGCGGTGATGTTCTCTGCCATGCTTAATCCTCCTGATAGACGAGCGTGCCGACGGGCTCACCCGAAAGCGCGCGCTTGACGGTGTCCTCGCCATCGATGTTGAGGACCAAAATCGGCATACGGTTATCCTGACACAGTGCCGTAGCCGTGGAATCCATAACCTGCAGACCGCGGACGAGAACCTCGTGATAGGTAATCTTGTCAAAACGGACGGCATCGGCGCACTTGACGGGATCCTTGTCGTAGATGCCGTCAACCTTGGTGGCTTTAATCAGAATCTCGGCGCCAATCTCGCACGCACGAAGAGCCGCGGCGGTGTCGGTCGTAAAGTACGGATTGCCCGAACCGGCAGCGAAGATGACGACGTTGCCCTTGGACAGATGGTTGATAGCGCGGCGACGAATATAGGGCTCGCAGATCTCGTTCATCTGGATAGCGCTCATCACGCGGCAGGGAACATCGTTATGCTCGAAGGCATCCTGCAGGGCAAGCGCGTTCATAACGGTTGCCAGCATGCCCATGTAGTCGGCCTGAGCACGCTCCATGCCACCGGCAGCGCCGGCCATGCCGCGGAAAATATTGCCGCCGCCGACAACGACGCCGACCTCATGGCCAACGGCGAGCAGCTCCTTGACCTGTTTGGCAAGATGGTCGGTAACCTTGGGGTCGATGCCATAGTGGCCGTCGCCCATCAGTGCTTCGCCAGAAAGCTTCAGAAGCACGCGTTTATATCGGATGTCGGACAAAGCGATCCTCCTTTAGATTGAACTCTCAACATTCTATCAAAGGCTCTAAGAAGAGCCATGAAAAAGCAGGCTGTGAGTAAAACCCACAGCCTGCTCATTACCAGCTACAAGAGCTTATTTACTCGCCACGGACCAGACGGTCAAAGGCAACGACGGTAATGGTGTCGCCGAGCTCCTTGGAGACCTGCTCAGCGTACTTCTTGATGGTGAGGGAGCTGTCCTTGATGAACTCCTGCTCGGTGAGCACGGACTGCTTGTAGAACTTCTCCAGACGGCCGACAGCCATCTTCTCCTGGATAGCCTCGGGCTTGCCGGACTCGGCAGCCTGAGCCATGTAGATCTGCTTCTCGTGCTCGACGGTCTCGGCCGGAACCTGATCGCGGGTGGCGCAGATCGGGGCGACGGCGGCAACCTGAAGGGCAACGTCGTGAGCGAAGGTCTTGAAGGACTCAGCCTGAGCGGTCTCGGCCTTCTCGAAGGCGAACTCGACGAGGACGCCGATCTTACCACCCATGTGGATGTAAGAAGCGAGCGCGCCGTTCTCGGCCTTGCGGGCGGCGAAACGGGAAATCTTCATGTTCTCGCCCATGATGTGAATCATCTCGGTGAGCTCGGAGGAAACGGTCTCCTCGCCCATCGGCTTCTCGAGCAGGGCGTCGACGTCAGCAGGCTCGGTGGTAGCGACAACCTCGGCGACCTTGGAAGCAAAGCCGGTGAACTTGGCGTTGGAGCCAACGAAGTCGGTCTCGCAGGAAAGCTCGAGCAGAGCGCCGGTCTTGCCATCCTCGGAGACGAACGCGGCGACAGCGCCCTCGTTGGTCTCACGGCCAGCCTTCTTGGCAGCCTTGGCAAGGCCGTTCTTACGCAGAACGTCGACAGCAGCGTCCATGTCGCCGTCTGCCTCGACGAGAGCCTTCTTGCACTCCATCATCGGGGAGTCGGTCATCTCGCGGAGCTGCTTGACCATAGCGGCGGTAATCTGGGCCATTGTGGTTCCTTTCAAAGAGATGAAAAAGAATTAACTAAGACTGATTTACTCGGCCTTGGGCTCAGCGGCCATCTCGGCCTCGGAGACCTGCTCCTTGCCGGAGCCAGCGAGGCAGGCGTCAGCCATGAGCTCGCACATAAGGGTGACAGCGGAGATAGCGTCATCGTTGCAGGGGATGCCGTACTCGACCTCGTCGGGATCGGAGTTGGTGTCGATCAGAGCGACGACGGGGATGTTCAGGCGCTGGGCCTCCTTGATGGCGTTCTCCTCGCGCTTGGTGTCGATGACGAAGAGAGCCTGAGGCAGGCCCTTCATGTCGCGGGCGCCACCGAGGTTGGTCTGGAGCTTGGTGAGCTCCTTACCGAGAACAGCCTGCTCCTTCTTGGGCAGAACAGCCATGCGGCCGTCCTCGACCATGGCCTCGAGCTCCTCCATGCGGTTGATGCGAGAGCGGATGGTGACGAAGTTGGTCAGCATGCCGCCGAGCCAACGCTGGTTGATGTAGGGCATGTTGGCGCGCTCAGCAGCGTTCTTGACGGCCTCCTGAGCCTGCTTCTTGGTGCCGACGAACAGCACGTTGCCACCCTTGGCGACGTTCTTGACGAAAGTGTAGGCCTGATCGGCGTCGAGGATGGTCTGCTTGAGGTCGAGGATGTAGATGCCGTTGCGCTCACCGAAGATGAACGGCTTCATCTTGGGGTTCCAGCGACGGGTCTGGTGACCGAAGTGGCAGCCGGCCTCGAGCAGGGTGCGGATATTAATCTTGGTAGCCATGTTAAACCTCCTGTGGTTTGCCTCCGCGCGGGGTCATCCTCCAAAACCAACCCGGACATGTGCTACCAAAGCCCGGGCACCACGGTATGAAGTAGCCGCGCGTGCGTGATAAAAACATGTTGCCGTGAAGCAACCCGATGAATGATAGCAGGAATGCTTCTTCCTGCCAACCCGCAATCAAAACCACACACCTGAGTGCGGCGCGGGACGTCCCAGCCACTATTCGCCTCGGGGATGGGCTTGAGCCACGGCACGTTTGAGCCGATCGGGCGTGAGATGCGTGTAGATCTGCGTCGTGGACAGGCTCGCATGACCCAGCAGCTCTTGAACCGAGCGCAGGTCCGCGCCGCCCTCGAGCAAGTCGGTCGCAAAGGTATGGCGCATCGCATGCGGGGCGATGTCGGCCGGAATGCCGGCGAGCGTCGCCAGCATATGAAACCGCCGCCTGAGCATGGCGGCACTCATGCGATTACCGCGCGCCGATATAAGCAGCGGATGCGGCCCGGTAGCGGGGTCACGACGCTTTGCCTGAGCGAGCAACTCCGGCCTCCCCTCCTCAATATAGAGACGCGTCGCCTCGAGCGCACGACGATACAGAGGGACGATACGTTCTTTGCTCCCCTTGCCCCACAGGCGCAGCGTGCGTTCGGACCACGCAATGGACTCCACATTGAGTGCTGCGAGCTCAGAGATACGGGCGCCCGAGGCATAGAGCAGCTCGAGCATCGCCGCATCGCGCAGTCCCGCGGGTGTTGAGGTATCAGGCGTCTTGAGCAGCGCCTCCACCTGATGGGTCGTCAGCACACCGGGTAGATCGCGCGGGAGCTTGGGCGAGGAAATTGCCGAGACCACATCGCCCTCCACGACCCCCTCGGCAGCCATCCACCGATAGAGCGAGCGAATGGCAGACAGGTGTGCCGCAAGCGTTCGGGGAGTCACCTGCTCACGCGAAAGCTCGGCAAGATAGCGACGAATGGTGCGCACGTCGGCAGCGAAAGAATCTATATTCTCACGCTCGCACCAGGCAGCAAAGCGCTCCAGCCTCGAGCCATAGGCCGTCACCGTGTTGGGAGAAAGTCCCTCGACGCGTGAGATATAGGCAATAAACGAGTCGACGGTGTCGTACAGGTCAAAGGCTATGACCGGTCGCCTCCAAACAGATCGGGGCGAGTGGCCAGATAGGCATCAAGGGCCTCGAGCGCACGGTCCGCATAGGCCTGGTAGCGGTCGCGCTTGCTGCGGCGCTTACCATCCTCGAGTGGCGGCACCAGGCCAAAGTTGACATGCATAGGCTGATAGCCCACCGTGGCCGGATCGGCAGCATAGCCCACGAGCGCGCCCAAAGCACCCACGCGCGGCAGCTCGACGGGAGCAGCCCCGACAGCCTCGGCATAGGTGTTGAGTGCCGCGAGCAGACCTGTCGCCACGGCTTCCATGTACCCCTCGGTGCCGGTGATCTGACCGGCCAGGCGCACGCCGGTACCAGGCACGGCAAAGGTGCCATCGAGCACGTGCGGCGCATCGACAAAGGTATTGCGGTGCATGACACCGTAGCGGAAGAACTCGGCGTTCTCCAGACCCGGCACCATATGGAAGACGCGCTTCTGCTCGCCAAAGGTCAGGTTGGTCTGGAAGCCCACCAGGTTATAGGCGGTCTTCTCCTTGTTCTCGGCACGCAGCTGAATCGCCGCCCAGGGACGACGACCGGTTCGCGGGTCGGTGAGGCCGACGGGCTTCATGGCGCCAAAGCGAATGGCGTCCTTGCCGGTGCGCGCAACTTCCTCGGCAGGCTGGCAGGCCTGGAACAGATCGCCGCCCTCAAAGTCCTTGAGCACCACGCGGTCGGCCGTGGTAAGCGCCTCGATAAAGGCCTCGTACTCTTCCTTGTTGAGCGGAGCGTTGAGATAGTCGCCGCTCCCCTGCTCCTCGTAGCGCGACTGCGAGAACAGCACGTCCATATCGAGCGTGGAGGCATCGACGATCGGCGCCGCGGCATCGAAGAACGCAAGGGCGTCGCCACCGACGAGCTTCACGACCTCTTCGCTCAACGCCGGCGAGCACAAGGGGCCGGCGGCAATGACCACGTGACCTTCGGGAATCTGCGTGACCTCGCCGTGAACGATCTCGATATTGGGACGGGCGGCAACCTCGTCCTCGACAAGCTCGGAAAACTTGACGCGGTCGACCGCCAAGGCGCCACCGGCGGGAACAGCCGCGCGATGGGCGCAATCGAGCAGGACCGAACCCATGCGCTCAAGCTCGGCCTTCAGCAAACCAGCCGCGGAATCCGGACGGGTCGACTTAAACGAATTGGAGCAGACGAGCTCTGCCAGGTGATCGGTATGGTGGGCCGGGGAGCTCACCTGGGGGCGCATCTCGCACAGCTTTACGGCAAACCCGCGATCTGCCAGCTGGATCGCGCACTCCGATCCCGCCAGACCGCCACCGATAACCGTCACCTGATCGAACTGCATCTGCAAACACCTTTCTAATTGACACGTTTTCCATTGTGACCGAAGGGCGTCTGGGCGTGAAGGGCAAACTTGGAGGGCGCATACCTTCCATCCATCATGCGCTCGATAAGGCCCTCGAGCTCAAGCGAACCCAGGAGCTTAAGTACGCCGACGGCATCAAGCGAGACGAGCGCCGCAATGTCATCGACCTTGAGCGGAGAGGCGATGAGCGCATGCATCACGGTCTGCTGCGTTGGATCCAGGTCGGCAATGCCGGGAGCATCGGGGCGCGAGTAGCGCAGGGTGCCGTAGATGCGTGAGATAGCCATCTCGATAGATTCCTCGTCGATGATGCAGCAGGCACCGTTCGCAATGAGGTAATTCGTGCCACGCGACTCGGGCGATAGGATCGACCCCGGCACGGCAAGAAGTTCGCGCCCCAAATCCATAGCAGCCTCGGCTGTAGAAAACGTCCCGGAAGGCATACCCGCCTCGGATACAAAGAGGGCTTGCGACAGGGCCGCGATCACGCGATTGCGGCGCGGAAAGGCAAACTTGCGCGGACCCATGCCCCACGGAGAGATCGACACGATCGCGCCGCCCGTATCGAGCGTGCGAGTAATAAGCCCCGCGCTCGAACGCGGGTAAACCACGTCGGCGCCCGTCCCTAGCACCACGACGTGTTTGCCGCCGGCGTTGACCGCAGCCCAACCCGAGGCCTGGTCACAACCGACCGCGCCGCCCGAAACAACCGTCACTCCCGCCTCGACCGCCACCTTTGCCGCAAGCTCTGCCACGGCAAGACCATACGGAGAGGCCTTGCGCGCGCCGATGATGGAGAGCGCAGGCGTCGAAAGCACCTCGGGGTTGCCGCGCACAAAGAGCGTCTGGGGTACATCAGATAGCTCCAAAACGGACTCTGGATACAACGCGTCACCTGGATGCAGTTCGAAGGTCCCCTCGGCCATCATTGGTCCCTCCCTCCCTGGTACATCGCCGCCTCGAGCACGTGATCCTGCGTCACCTGCTCGCTCTCGGCGACATCGGCGATGGTACGTGCGATACGCACCAGGCGCACGATGCCGCGGCCCGTGAGATGCGTGCGCTTCGACAGGCCGAGCACACACTTCTCCGCCGCATCATCGAGCTCAAAGGTCGAAACGACGCCGTCAATGGACCGCGTCTCGTCATCCTCGACCTCGGCATCCGCATCGTCCATACGGGACTCGCGCCAGGCGCGAAAGGCGCGACCGCGCACAACGTAGTCACGCAACTCGGCCGACGACATACCCTCCGCACCCTCGATAATCACTTGGGGGTCGGGACGGGTCACATCGATCATCATGTCGATACGGTCGGCTAAAGGACCGCGCAGCTTTGCCCGATAGCGCTCCACCATCGATGCCGAGCAGCGGCATGGCACCTCGCGATCGCCCAAAAAGCCGCAGGGGCAGGGATTGCTCGCGGCCAGCAGCTGAAAGCGCGACGGGAAGGTAAAGGCCCCGTCGACGCGTACGATCCTCACATAGCCGCGTTCGATGGGCTGACGCAGCGTCTGCAGCACACCCGTGGGAAACTCGGCAAGCTCGTCCAAAAAGAGCACGCCGCCATGAGCCAGGCTGATCTCACCCGGATGCACCGGGCGTCCTCCGCCAATGAGACCCGCCGTTGAAATACTGTGATGGGGGCTTCGAAACGGCCGATGACCTGCCAATAAGCCATCGATGTTCTCGCCCAAGACCGAATGGATGCACAGCGCCTCCTGCTGATCCTCAATGGAAAGCTCGGGCAGGATGCCGGTCATACGGCGCGCAAGCATCGTCTTGCCCGATCCCGGGGACCCAATCATGAGCAAGCCGAGTTCTCCTGCCGCCGCAAGCGCCATGCCGCGTTTAGCGACTTCCTGCCCCAGTACGTCGGCATAGTCGAGCTCGGGCTCAAAGGTCGCCTCGACGCCCTCGGAATCCAGATAGTGCCGAGCCGCCTCGCCCATGCCATGGGCAAGCTGAGACAAATGATCGATGAATCCACAATCCACGCCCGCGAGCGGCACATGCTGATCGGACCTGCCGGCGATAAAGGACAGCCCCATATCACGCGCCAATAGCTGAAACGCCACCTCGCCCTTGACGGGAAGCACCGTACCGTCCAAGCCGAGCTCGCCGGCGATAAGGCAGCGATCGAGGTTGTCACGGGGAATCTGCCCATCGGCCGCCAGAACCGCGATGGCGATGGGCAGATCAAAGCCGCTACCGGTCTTGCGAATATCGCCGGGCGCTAGGTTGACCGTAATGCCCGAGCGTGGGATCTCGAACCCGGCGGAGCGCATCGCGCAGCGAATACGACCGCGTGACTCCATCACCTCCATACTCGGAATGCCAAGCATTTGGATGCCCGGAACACCACCGGCAAGCGAGACCTCGACCGTGACGTGAATCGCCTCGACGCCACGGATGCAGGCCGCGTGAACGGCAAACGTCTCGAACGCCATCACGACACCTGCCAATCGAACGCGTTGTACTGATGCTCGATCTCAGCGATATGCCCGCCACGAATGGTGACACCCACGGCATCGAAGCGAATCGCCTTGAGCGGATAATGCTGCATGAGATAGCAACTTGCGATGCGGCGGTAGCGGCGTTGCTTTTGAGCGTCCACGGCCTCCTCGGGAAAGACCCGCGTGCTGCAATCCAGTGCAACGCGTCTGGTCTTGACCTCGGCCATCACCACGACATCGTCGAGCTCATCGAGCAGCACCAGATCGGCCTCGCCCTCGGTGCAACGATAACCCTGCTCCAGCAAGGTGTAGCCGCGCTCGTTAAAGTAGTCGATGGTGATCAGCTCGCCCAGCATGCCCAGCTCGCGGGGACTGAGTCCCTTGATAAACTCGGGCGTCATCGCCCCGCAGTCGAGCTCGCCGTTTTCCCAACGCTCCTTGAGCTGCTTCGTCTTGCTCTTTTTGCTTGCGGCACTCATGGGGTCTCCTTTCCCGCACGCTGCATTGCCCCGATGATGAGGGCACCTTTCATGCGGGTAAGTACCGGAAGCAAACCAAAAGCTGACCAAATGCCGTCAAAAAACGGGCCGTACGCAGCAATGGTGTTGCATACGGCCCGCTACCAGCAGGTTTATAAAACCCCTGAGGTCCCTGTCTCCACAATTGACCTAGAAAAGGCGCTCAGTCTGCAGAAAGTTTCCGCAAAAGCTCACGCGGTGCAGTGGACAAAGTCCATGTTTGCGAATGGCCTCGATGTGCTCGGGGCTTGCGTAGCCTTTCGATTCGGCCAAATGGTACTCGGGATACTCGGCATCGTACTCGACCATCATCTCATCACGCGTGACCTTGGCCATGATGGACGCCGCGGCGATACAGGCGATCTTGGCATCGCCCTTCACCACGTCGCGCTCGTTGGGAACGGCGCCCAAGGGGTTACCGTCCATAAGCACGCAATCGGGCTCGAGCCCCGTATCGGCCACGGCGCCCGCGACAGCGGCTCGAATGGCGCGGGCCATGCCCATCTCATCGATATCCTTAGGCGCGATATGGCAAAAACCAATTGCCGTCGCCACCTCGGCAATCTTCACTGAGAGCAACTCGCGGCGCGCCGGCGTGAGCTTTTTGGAATCGTTGATGCCCCAGACGCGCGGCTCCATAGGAAGGCAGACGGCGCATACCGTCAAAGGACCGGCCACCGATCCGCGACCCACCTCGTCGACACCAACGACTACCCCATCGCCGCCAAGCTCATGCATAAGCTCGTACATGTCATTGACGCGCTCGCGCTCGGCAAGTTCCTTGGCATGGCGCTTAAGAGCACGCTCGCAAGCCTTGATCACCTGCTGGCGCGGGTCCTCGCGATAATGCTCCACGAGGGCGGGGATCTCCTCAAACGTAGCGCTCGCCAACTCACCGGCAACCTGCGATGCCGAAACCGAGCTCGTCATATTGGCCATACCAGGCCCTCCTTGCATGCAAATCAGATAAAAAGAAGGGCCACCCGAAGGTGACCCTTGTGTCCAAACGAGTGGACAGACGCTGCGATCTTCTTAGCGCTTCTCGGGGATGCGAGCAGCCTTGCCCACCTTGTCGCGGAGGTAGTACAGCTTGGCGCGACGGACGCGACCATGACGAACGACCTCGAGCTTGGCGATCTTGGGGCTGTGAAGCGGGAAGGTACGCTCAACACCGACACCGAAGGACATCTTGCGGACGGTGAAGGTCTCGCGGGCACCGGCGCCGGCCATGCGGATGACGTCGCCCTGGAAGACCTGAATGCGCTCGCGGTCGCCTTCCTTAATGCGGTAGTGAACCTTGACGTTGTCGGCGACGCGAACCTGAGGAATGTCCTCGCGGATCTGCTGACGCTCGATTGCGCGGATGTAATCCATGTGCAATTCCTTACTCTTCTAGAGGTGCCGTACCACCTTGGCCGGCACGTAGTTGAACAAACGTATTCGAGTATACACGCGCGGGTTTCTGCTGCAAGAACATTTTTTCACGCAGACAAAAAGACAAAACCCGCACATGATAACCGCCCGTCTCACGAATGAGACGGGCGGCATGAAGGGGGCTACGCTAGGCGTCTAAACCCAAAACGTTAGGCGGAACGCTTGGCCTCGAGCTTGGCCTGAGCGGCAGCCAGGCGCGCGAGGGGCACGCGATAGGGCGAGCAGGACACGTAGTCCACGTCGGCCACGTTAAACAGGCCCTTGATGGACTTGGGGTCGCCGCCGTGTTCGCCGCACACGCCAAAGTGCATGTCGGGATTGGTGGCGCGGCCCTTCTCGACGGCCAAGCGCACGAGCTCCAGCACCGCCGCGTCGATGGTCTCGAAGGGGTTGTCTTTCAGGATCTTTTTATGCATGTACAGCGGGATGAACTTGGCCTCGGCGTCATCGCGCGAGAAGCCAAAGGTCGTCTGGGTGAGGTCGTTGGTGCCAAAGCAGAAGAAGTCGGCATGATGGGCGATCTCGTCGGCGACCATGCAGGCACGCGGCAGCTCGAGCATCGTGCCCACGGGAATATTGAGCTCGACGCCTTCCTCGGCGGAAACCTCGGCGATCACGCGCTCGATAACCTCGCGGGTCTGGACATGCTCGGCCGTGATGGAAACGAGCGGAACCATGATCTCGGGGCGCGGGTCGACACCCTCCTTGATAAGGCGGGCAGCGGCCGTGGCGACGGCGCGAACCTGCATGAGCGGCAGATCGCCAAAGACGACGGACAGGCGCACGCCGCGCAAGCCCAGCATGGGGTTGGACTCGACCATGCCGTCAATGCGACGCAGGCGGGCGCGCAGGGCAGTGAGCTCCTCCTCGGGAGCGCCGGCGGCCTCCTTCTTGGTGATGGCGACCTCGAGCTCGCGAGGATTATCCAGGAACTCATGAAGCGGCGGATCGAGCAGGCGGACGACCACATCGCGACCGGACATGGTCTTGGACATCGCCAGGAAGTCCTCGGTCTGAACCTTGAGCAAGTCGGCCAGGGCCTGCTGCTTCACGGCCTCATCGTCAGACAGGATAAAGCTCTGGATGATGTTCTTGCGATCGCCCAGGAACATGTGCTCGGTGCGGCACAGACCGATGGCCTCGGCGCCAAACTCGAGCGCGAGCTCGGCATCCTCGGGGTTGTCGGCGTTGACGCGCACGTGGTTGGCGTGACCGTCGGTCTCGTCCAAACGGATCTCATCGGCCCAAGACAGGATGGTGTCCAGGTCGCCGGTGAGCTCTGCAGAGACCAGGTCGACCGCGCCGTCGACGACGATACCCTGGGTGCCGTCGATGGAGATGACATCGCCCTCGCGCAGCACGCGGTCGCTGCCCTCGATGCGCACGACCTTCTCTGCCGCGTCAATGTGGAAGCGCTCAACGCCGCAAACGCAGGGCGTACCCATGCCGCGGGCGATAACGGCGGCATGGCTCGTCTTGCCACCGTGGCTGGTCAGGATGCCCTCGGCGGCGACCATGCCCTTCAGGTCGTCGGGGTTGGTCTCCCAGCGGACCAGAATGACCTTGTGGCCCTCGGCGGAACGCGCGACGGCGTCATCACTCGAGAACACGACCTCGCCCACGGCGGCACCAGGGCTGGCGTTAAGGCCGCTGGCCAGGGCCTCGTACTTCTTGGAGGCGTCGAACTGCGGGTGCAGGAGCTGGTCGAGCTGTGCGGGGTCGATGCGGCTCACGGCCTCCTCGCGGGTGATGAGGCCCTCCTCGACCATCTCGATGGCGATGCGCAGGGCGGCGGTGGCGGTGCGCTTGCCCACGCGGGTCTGGAGCATCCAGAGCTTACCCTGCTCGATGGTGAACTCGATATCGCACATATCGCGGTAATGATCCTCGAGCGTCAGGAACACGCGCTCGAGCTCCTCGCCTGCGGACTCGAGGCCCGAGGTGGTCTTGAGGTCGGCGATGGGCTCGGTGTTTCGGATGCCGGCGACGACGTCCTCGCCCTGGGCATTCACCAAAAAGTCGCCATAGAACTCCTTGGTGCCGTCGGCCGGGTTGCGCGTAAAGGCGACGCCGGTCGCAGAGGTCTCGCCCTTGTTGCCAAAGGCCATGGCCTGGACGTTGACGGCGGTGCCGAGCTCGTCGGAAATGCCGTGCTGCTTGCGGTAGATGCAGGCGCGCTCGTTCATCCAGCTGCCAAAGACGGCCTGGATGGCAAGGCGCAGCTGGAGCTCCGGATCGTGCGGAAAAACGGGCTTACCGTCGGCGACCTCGAGCTCGGGATACAGGGTCGCCTCGACGTTCTCGGAGAAGATGCCCTTAAAGGTCTCGACGAGCTCCTGCAGGTCCTCGGCCGAAAGCTCGGAATCGACACGAACGCCGGCGACCAGGCGGGCCTGGGTCAGGGCGTTCTCGAATAGGTCGGCGTCGACGCCCATGACGACGTTGGAGAACATCTGGATAAAGCGACGGTAGCTGTCCCAGGCAAAGCGCGGGTTCTGCGTCTGGGCGATAAGGCCCTGGACGGAATCGTCGTTGAAGCCCAGGTTGAGGACCGTGTCCATCATGCCGGGCATGGAGAACGGAGCGCCCGAGCGAACCGACACGAGCAGCGGATCGGAGGCATCGCCGAGTTTCTTGCCGCAACGGGCCTCGAGGTCCGCCTCGGCGGCAACGATCTCATCGAGTGCGCCTTCGGGCCAGACGTTGCCGGCACCGGAGTACTCGACACAGGTCTGGCAGGTAATGGTAAAGCCACCGGGAACCGGCAGACCGATGCGGCTCATCTCGGCAAGGTTTGCGCCTTTGCCGCCAAGCACGAAGTTCATGGATTTGTCGCCCTCAGTGACACAGGTGCCCCGGGCGTCGGTTCCAAAACGGTAAACCCTCTTGCAATCGCTCACGATACTTCCCCTTCCATGCGCTTACGCGCACGACCGTGGTAACGAATCGACCCGCCGGATGCGGGCCGTGAGGGTACTATACGGCGGGCATTGAGCGGGCTTGCGCAGAGGGCGCGGGGGTTGGTAAACGTGATAAATATGGCGGTAAACGGTAGGTAAAGGTGGTTACCTTATGAAGATACCACTACAAGGAAAGTGCAGGTCGGATGCGATGTTTTTGCTAAATCGCTTTACCATTTATCAGCATTATTTCCAAGTATTCTCTTTGGTTAGCTAAAAGAGCCCCGTCCCAAATTAGCTACCCAAACAACCTTGTCCCAAGTGAGCTACTTTTGTTGAGCGCGGCGGGCGGCACGGCGGGCTCTTGCCTCTTGAATCTCTTCGAGGTGAGCAATGATCTCGGCAGCGCTTTCCTCGATGGCTTTGCCGTCGGTACGCACAACAAAGCAGCCTAAGCGCTTCATGAGGGCACGAGCTTCCTCAAGCTCGCTGCGCACGCTCTCAGGCTCGGCATAGGAGCCGGCAACGGCACGGGCGTAGTCATCGCCCAAGCGGCTATCGCGAATCTCAGAAATAACGTCGACGGTCGAAATCAGGCCGAACAGGTGCATCGGGTCAACCTCGTAAATCGACTTGGGCGGCTCCATGCCATGCGCCAGTGGGACATTGGCGACCTTGTAGCCCTGATAGGCTAAATACATCGACAGCGGCGTCTTGGATGTACGCGACACACCCAGCAGCACGATATCGGCACCCGACAGATCGTCGCAACCACGACCGTCATCGTGCTCAACGAAATACTCCATGGCCTCGATACGATGGAAATAGCGGTCATCGGTCTTGTGAATCACGCCCGCAACGCACTTGGGCGGCACACCGATGAGCGACGACAGCACGGCAAGCGTCGGGCCGATCAGGTCGACCGAACGGATATGCAGCATACCCAGGTAATCGAGCACGCGGGCGCGAAGCGCCGGATCGACAATGGTATGGAACACGGCGACATCGCGATGGTCGGCATCGACGCGCGGCCCCACAAATGACTTGACCTGCTCCACGGAGGTCACCTTGGGCAGGCGCAAAACGCGAAAAGCCCCTTCATCAAATTGCCCGGACGCCGCAAGCACCACCTCACAAGCGGTATCGCCGAGCGAGTCGGAGATAACGATAACGGTGGGACGAGCGGTGACCGGGCAATCCATGCGGGGCTCCTTTTGCGCTTATGCGCAGGCTGGCTTACTTTTTGCGGGCAAGCTCACCGATGTTGGCAATGCCGGAGAAAACGGCCTCGAAGCGGTTGAGCAGCTTAAGGCGATTATCGCGAAGCTGCTCGTCCTTGTCCATGACCATGACCTCATCGAAGAAACGGTCGATGGGCGCGCGCAGGGCGGCGAGGGCGGCAAATGCGGCCGGGTAGTCCTCGGCAGCAAGGGCGGCATCGACGGCGGTCTGAGCAGCCTCGGAGGCGTCGGCGAGCGCAAGCTCGACCTCGCCCATCAGGCTGCGGTCATACTCCGCACCCAGCTCGGGCTTGGAGATATGCGCGGCGCGGGCATAGGCGGTCGCCAGGTTGTCGAACGTCTCAGCGTCGTTCTTGCGGGCCTCGTCGAGGGCGGCGCAGCGGGCGAAGAAGACGGACGGGGCGATGATGTGCACCGCGGAGACGGCGGCGACGGTATCGGCCGGAATCTTTTCGTCGCGGGCCATGCTCACCAGGCGGCCATGGAAGAAGTCACGAACCTGCTGGGCGACCTCGGCGGCGTCGAACTCAATGCCCTGCTCACTGTAGAGTTCGAGGGCAAAGTCGATGAGCGACGTGGGGTCGATCGGCAGACGGTCGCGCAGAATGTTGATAATGCCGATAGCGGCACGACGCAGCGCGTAGGGGTCGGAGGAGCCGGTCGGGGGCTCGCCGATGGCAAAGATACCGGCGATGGTATCGAGCTTGTCGGCGCAGGCCACGATGCAGCCAGCGGTGCCCTCGGGCAGCTCGTCACCGGCAAAACGGGGACGATAGTGATCGCGAATAGCATGGGCGACCTCGTCGTTCTCCCCCATCGCGGTCGCGTAATAACCGCCCATCACGCCCTGCTGGCTCGTGAACTCGACGACGGCGTTGGACACCAGGTCTGCCTTGCACAGGTGTGCGGCGCGAGCAGCGTCGGCGGCAAGATGGGCGCCCAGGTGAGCCTCGCGGGCGATAGCGAGCGCGAGCTGCTCGATGCGCTCGGACTTGGCGAGCACGCTACCGAGCTTCTCCTGGAAGGCAACCTTGGACAGACGCTCACGGAACTCGTCGAGGGAGATCTTCAGGTCCTCCTCGTAGAAGAACTTAGCGTCGTCCAGACGGGCGCGCACGACGCGCTCGTTACCGTCGATCACTCGCTCGGCGTTCTCGGGCTTGCTGTTGGAGACGACCACGAACTCACGCGTCAGCTTGCCCTCGCCGTCATAGATCGGGAAGTAGCGCTGGTTGGTGAGCATGGACTCGCAGATAATCTCGTGCGGGACCTTGAGGAACTCCTCGTCGAAAGTACCGACGAGCACCGTCGGCCACTCGCAGAGGTTAATGACCTCCTCAAAGACCTTCTTGGGCGTATCGACATGGCAGCCGGGGCGAGCGGCCTCGACCTCGGCGATACCGGCGAGAATCGCCTCGCGACGGCGCTCGGCAGAAAGCACGCCGGCATCCTCGAGCACCTGCTCGTAAACAGCGGGGCTGGCGACCACATGGTCACCGGGGCCAAGCACGCGATGGCCACGCGTGGTGTTGCCACTCGTCACGTCGGCAAACGACACGGGCACAACATCCTCGCCCAGAAGGCAGCAGATCCAACGGACCGGACGAACAAAGGTCGCGTGCTCGTGGCCCCAGCGCTGAGAGCGGTAGTTGGGCCACTGCAGGCCGGCGATGGTCTTCTCGCACAGAGCGGTCAGAATCGGCGTAGCCGGTGCGGAAGGGATATTCTTCTCGGCAAAGACGTACTCGCGGCCGTCGGTGTCCTCGCGACGGACCAGATCCTCGGCAGCCACACCGCACTTGCGGGCGAAGCCCTGGGCGGCCTTGGTGGCGTTACCGTCAGCGTCGAAGGCGATGTTTGCCGCGGGGCCACGCTTGACCTCGTGAACCTCATCGGTCGCGGTGGCAACGTCGGCAACGAGCGCAGCCAGGCGACGCGGGCTCGAGATCACGCGGACCTCGCCGTGGGCCAGACCGGCCTCGTCGAGACCCTTGGCGATCATGGTACCAAGCTGCTTGACGGCATTGTTCAGCGGTGCAGAGGGCATTTCCTCCGTACCGATCTCAAACAGGAAATCCTTAGCGTCTGCCATGGCTTACGCCACCTCGCCTTCCTGGTCGGCATTCTCGTTGACTCCGGCGACCTCGGCCATGTAGGCCTCGCAGCACGCCTTGGCGACGGCGCGGACGCGCAGGATGTAGTTGGCACGCTCGACCGCGGACAGGGCGCCGCGGGCATCGAGCAGGTTGAAGGCGTGGCTGCACTTCATGACACAGTCGTACGCCGGCAACGGCAGCTTGCGCTCCAGGCAGGAATGGCACTCGGCCTCGTAGTCGTCAAACTTCTGACGCATCATCTCGACGTTGGCGACCTCAAAGTTATAGGCACTGAACTCGCGCTCGTTCTCGAGGAACACGTCGCCGTAGGTCATGGGCGTGCCGTCGGGCAGATAGCTCCACACCAGATCGTAGACCGAGTTGACGCCCTGAGCGTACATGGCGATACGCTCCAGGCCATAGGTTATCTCGACGGGCACGGGGTCGACCTCGATACCGCCCACCTGCTGGAAGTACGTGAACTGCGTGACCTCCATGCCGTTGAGCCAGACCTCCCAGCCAAGGCCCCAGGCGCCCAGCGTCGGGCTCTCCCAGTCGTCCTCGACAAAACGGACGTCATGGTCGTTGGGGTCCAGGCCAATGGCAGCAAGAGACCCCAGGTAAAGCTCCTGAGCATTAACCGGAGAGGGCTTAATGAGCACCTGGAACTGATAGTAGTGCTGCATGCGGTTAGGGTTCTCGCCGTAGCGGCCGTCGGCGGGACGGCGGCAGGGCTGCGCATAGCAGGTGCGCCATTCGGCGGGACCGAGCGAGCGCAGCGTGGTCGCGGTATGGAAGGTACCGGCACCGACCTCGGAGTCATAGGGCTGCATAATGACGCAGCCCTGCTCGCCCCAGTACTGCTGGAGGCGCAGGATGATGTCTTGGAAGGAAAGCGATGAAGCGTTCATGCCTCTAATATCCCCTCGTCGAAACGATTACACGGTTAGGTACTGTACTATAGCGGTTTTTAGTCGATAGCGCCGATGCGGTTGAGCGGCCAGTAGCGCACAAGCGCCACAGCGATCAAATCAGAGCGATCGACGGGACCAAAGTAGCGCGAGTCGGCAGAGTTTTCGCGGTTGTCGCCCATCACCCACACGCACCCGTCGGGGACGGTGTAGGGATAACTCACCTGGGCGCCAGGCGCTTGGACCGAAAGCGGCCAGCTCATGCCCGTCGTATAGTCCTCGTCGAGCGCTTGGCCGTCAACGACCACCTTGCCGTCCTGCAGGTCGACCGTCTGGCCGGCCGTGGCAATAACACGCTTGACAAGAACATCATGCTCGGAAGTGGCATCGGGGTTGTGGAACACCACGATATCACCCTGTTTGACGGGCTGACCGAGCTCGAGGCTCACCTTTTGTGCCAGGATCTGGTCGCCAATCTCGATCGTGTCCTCCATGGAGCCGGTGGGTACCACAAAGGGCTCGACCACAAAGGTGCGGATCAGGAAGGTGGCCACGAGCGCGATCGCGATGACCGCGACCCACTCAAAAGCGCCCCTCAACGCGGAATGCTGCGATGGAACCATTCTCACTCCTCGCTCTGCGAATACGAAGCGTCCAGAATCTCCTGCGCGTATGCGCGCTCCTGGGGCGTAAGCCGTGCCGTCTCGATCAGGTCGGGACGCCAGCGGCAGGTGCGCTCGATGGCATTCTTACGGCGCCAGGCGTCAACCTTGGCATGGTCACCGCTCACGAGCACCGGCGGCACGCCCTCGCCGTTGAATTCAGCAGGGCGAGTGTACTGCGCATACTCGAGCAGGCCTCCGTCCTCGGCGGTCGAGAACGACTCGTCCACGTTGCTCATCTCGTCACCAAGGGCGCCGGGAATCAGGCGTACGACGGCATCGGCAACGACCATAGCGGGAAGCTCGCCGCCCGTGAGCACGTAATCGCCGATCGACAGGCGCTCGTCGGCATACGCATAGGCACGCTCGTCGACACCCTCGTAACGGCTGCACACAAACAGCAAGCGCTCGCTTTTGAGCAGGCGCTCGGCCACATGCTGTGTAAAGGGCTCGCCACAGGGGGTAAAAAACACCACGGTGGGCTTAGGACCCTCGGAGCTAATAGCCTCGATGGCCTCGGCAATAGGCTCGACCTTCATGAGCATGCCCTGCCCGCCGCCGTACGGCTCGTCATCGACGGTACGATGGCGGTCGTGCGTCCAGTCGCGCAGGTTATACGCCTTAAAATCAAAAAGGCCGGCCTTGCGGGCGCGGCCCAAAATCGATGTGGACATGACGGGCTCAAACATCTCGGGAAAGACCGAAAGGGTCTCAATCAGCATGTTGTCCTCCCTACTTGTCCATATCGATCAGGCCGTCCATAACGTGGACGGAAATTGTTCCTGTGTCGGGAAGATCGAGCACAACCTGCTCGATCACGGGAATCAGTACCTCGCCGTACCGATCACCCTCGACAACCCAAACATCGTTAGCGGGCGTCGACATGATCTCGACGATCGTGCCGAGTGAACCGAAGCGCTCGTCGACCACCTCGCGACCCATCAGGTCGGTATAGGCGGCGTCGAGTGAATCGAGTTCAAAATCGTCACGATTTGTCAACACATAGCATCCCGTGATGCCCTCGGCGGCCGTCAAGTCGTCAATGCCCTCAAACGAGACCAGATCGCCATCGCCCGTATCGGTGACGGACACGACCGTGCAAAAGCGGTCGCGCTTGAGCGCCGGCGGCGTCAGGGCGACGCGCATACCCGGCTCTAATACAGAAGGAAGCCCCCGCAGCGGCTGCGCGAGGACCTCCCCCTTCCTTCCGTGCGGCTTGACCACACGGGCGATGTTTTTGTACTGGGACCTCAAGGTCCTAGCCCAGAACCTCTACCTCGACAGCAGTGTCGAGGCGAGCGGCCAGTGCACGGGCGAGCGTGCGAATGGCCTTGATGGTACGGCCACGACGGCCGATGACCTTAGCGACGTCATCCTCGGCGACAGAAACCTCAATCGTAGAGGCGTCGTCACCATCGATGACCTCAAGGCTCACGGAATCCGGGTCGTCGACGATCTGAACAACGAGATATTCGACGAGATCGGCGATGCGATCTGAGAGCATTGCCTCACCCTCGAGCTGTGCAGCGTCAACCTCAGGCACGATTTACTCCTCGGCGCCCTCAGCGGCCTCAGCGGCAGCCTTAGCGGCCTCAGCCTCTTTGGCGAGCTGCTTCTTGGACTTCTTGACGACGGTCTCGGTCTTCTCGCCCTCGTTGGCGGCCTTGACCAAAGCGGCGACGGCGTCGGTGAGCTGAGCGCCCTTGGACTGCCAGTCGGCGATCTTCTCGAGGTCGAGGTTGATGGTCTTGGGGGCGGTCATCGGGTTGTAGCGGCCAACCTCCTCGATGATACGACCGTCACGCGGGGCGCGGGAATCGGCGACGACGACACGGTAGTACGGACGCTTCTTAGCGCCGTGACGAGCAAGGCGAATCTTGACTGCCAAAGGAAACTCCTCCAACCAAGCAGCTTTAGGCTGCAACTACAAACAAACAGTTGAACATAATACGCCATCGACGCGGGCAGGTGAAGTCCGTGAGACCAACTTCTTCGGTGTAGTCGAGGGCAAATCCATATCTTAGACAAGAATTCGGGATTTGCAAGCACATACACGCACCCCACATGAGCTGCGCGGTATACTCATGACATGGAAATACGCGAACATACATACGGTTATGAGGATGCCATGGGCGTCACGCCGCCTCCCTGGACGGGTCCGGCGGTGGGCCTCATGGACCTCGATGCGTTTTTTGCGAGCGTGGAGATGCTCGATCATCCCGAATGGCGCGGTAAGCCGCTCATCGTGGGCGGAGACGCCGATTCGCGTGGCGTCGTGTCCACGTGTTCGTATGAGGCGCGTCGCTTTGGCGTGCACTCTGCCATGGCCTCGGCCGAGGCGCGGCGCTTGTGCCCGCAAGCCATTTGGACGCACGGGCACTTTGATCGCTACCGCGAGGTGAGCGCGCAGGTCATGGCGATTCTTGCCGAGGAAACGCCGCGCGTAGAGCGCGTATCCATCGACGAAGCCTTTATCGATATCACACCGGGTCGCTTTGCGCCCGAAGACCCGCGACTGGTTGCGCGGCGTATAAGCGACCGCGTGGCAGCGCTGGGAGTGACCTGCTCCATTGGCGTGGGCTGCAACAAGACGGTCGCAAAGATCGCAAGCGAGCGTGACAAGCCGTTTGGATTGACGATTGTGCGCCCCGGGACGGAACAGCGCTTTTTGGCCGCGCTACCAGTGTCTGCCATGAGCGGCATCGGGCGCTCGGCCGAGGAACGACTGCGCCGCATGCGCATCTACACCCTCGGCGAGCTATCACGTGCACCGGAATCCACCTTGGCCTCTATTTTTGGCGTCAACGGCGAACGCATGCGCCAGCGTGCGCTGGGACTCGAAATCTCCGAAGTCACAAGTCTCGATGAAGAGCGTGAGGTTAAATCGGTGAGCAATGAGCGCACCTTTGCGAAAGATTTGACTGAGCGCGGGGACATCGAAGCGGCGATTGCGCTGCTGGGTGAGTCGGTTGGACGCCGCCTGCGCCGTCAGGGACTGACGGGCGGCACGGTAACGCTCAAGCTTAAGTATTCGTATGGCAGCGGGCGTACGGCACAGCGCCGGCTGCCTCATCCGACCGACGATGAGAACATCTTCGTGGCGGTTGCACTCGAACTGCTCGACAACATCTGGCAGGAAGGCATGCATGTTCGCTTAGCGGGCATCGGCATGAGCGACTTCGACCACCAAGGCGGCATCCAGACCGACCTGTTCTGCGAAGTCGACGACCGCGGAGCCCAATCAAGCGACCGTCGCGACCTCTCGGTCGCTATCGACGCCGTCCGAGACAAGTTCGGCGACACCGCCCTATCTTTCGGCCGCCAATCCCGCTTCAACGATTAACCGCCTTTAGGCAAAAAGAAAGCCGGGCAGGTGCGGAAAACCGCAACTGCCCGGCGAAATGCGCGAAGCTAGCTAAAAAGCCCCGTATCAAATGAGCTACTAGAGGAGATTGAGGGGGAGCTGGGGGGCGTCACCCCAGAGCTTTTCTAGGCGGTAGAAGTCGCGGGCTTCGGGAGTGAAGACGTGGACGACAACCGAGCCGTAGTCCATGAGCATCCAGGTCTTCTGCTCGCGGCCCTCGATGGAGAACGGATGCTCGCCGCAAGCCTCGGCGACCTTCTCCTCGATCTCGTCGACGATCGAATCGACCTGGCGGTTGTTGGTACCGGTGGCAAGCACAAAGTAGTCGCACACGTCGGAAAGCTCGGTCAGGTCGAGCACCTGCACGTCCTCGCCCTTCTTGTCGTAGGCGGCCTGCGCGGCGGCGCGGGCGACATCCTCGGCGGCGACACCGCTCGCGGACAGCGAGGCGGCGGTGCGGTCGGACGTGGCAACGAAACTCTTGTGCTCCACACCTTCAAGAATCTGCTCGTCAGTCATGGTCTCGTCGGCCATGGAATACCTCTTTCTAGACACACCCGAGCTAGCGCAGCTGGGCGTAATGGTTGTAAATCGTAATAGCCGTGGGATAAAGATAGCGCCCGGACTGGATCACATAGACCAGACCCTGCGCAAAACAGGAGAAGAACAACTCGTCAAGCGTCGACTCCCCCACCATCTTGCGCAGCGCATGGGCATAGTCGCCGTGACGGTTGGGCTCGATGGCATCTGCCACAAAGACCACCATATCGAGCGGCGTCATGTCGCAGGCACCCACGGTGTGACGGTCGACAGCCTGGAAAACAGCCGGCGACAGCTCGGGAAAAAGCTGCGGAAGCTCATAGGCGGCAACAGGGCCATGCAAAAGCGGCATCGCAGCGGAAGGAGAGCCGGCAACCTTGATGCCATAGTGAAGCGCGCGGGCCACGAGCTCGTCATCGGAAAGAACCTTGTCCCAATCGTGAATTAAGCCGGCGGCAGCCGCATCAAAGCGGTCAACGCCGTAGACCTCGGCCAGATGAAGTGCGGTCTCGGCAACACCCAGCGAATGCACATAGCGCTTGCGCTTATCTTTCATGCGAACATCGAGCAGTTCTTGAATGCGCTTGAGCAGCGCGCGCTCATCGCCCTCAAACTGATCCTCTACCGACAACGTAGCCCCCATCACTCAAAATCTTCTTGGCCCAAATCGGCATATAGCCTGCGCTTGCGAATGTAGCCGAGCACGGACTCGCTCGTAAGATAGCGCACGCTCATGCCGCGGGCAACTCGCTTACGAATGTTCGTCGAGCTGATCGCCAGCGCCGGAATCTGAATATAGCGCACGTCGAACGGCAGCCCCGACTCTTTGATTCGGGCACGCGCCGTATCGATATCAAAGCCCGGTCGCGTCGCCGCAATAAAGGTAGCAAGCTCAGCGATTCGTTCGGCATCATGCCAGGTCACAATATCGATAATCGCATCGGCGCCCGTAATAAAGTAGAGCTTTACCTGCGGCGGGTAAAAGTCGCGAAGGGCATGAAGCGTATCGGCCGTATAGGTTACGCCCGGACGGTCAATCTCGAACCGGCTCGCCAAAAAGGCCGGGTTCGCGGCGGTGGCGAGGACCGTCATGGCATAACGGTCCTCGGCAGGCGTAACCGGCTTGTCAAGCTTAAAGGCGGGAGAGCCCGCCGGCATAAAGAGCACGGCGTCCAAGTCGAGCGACTCGCGCGCCTGCTCGGCAGTCACCAGGTGCCCGTAATGAATCGGGTCGAAGGTGCCGCCCATAATGCCAAGCCGAAACTCTTTGCCCTCTTTTATGGGCAGCTCGGGCAAACCGATTCCACCGCGCAGCGACATGGCTTACTCGCCCTCCGAGGTCTCGGCATCGTCCGCGGCATCAGCCGCATCGATAGCCTCGACGCCCTCATCCGCAGCATCGGCCACGTCAATGGCCTCAACGGCAACGTCCTCACCAGCGTCCTCGAGCTCCTCGTACTCCAAGAAGTCCTCGGCGCCCTCAAAGTCAAAGGCGCGCTGGCAAATGCGGACCTCGTCGCCCGCACGGCAACCGGCCTTCTCGAGCGCGTCGTCAACACCCATACGCGCAAACTTGTGCTGCAGATAAATGACAGCTTCCTCGTTTTCCCAGTCGGTCTGGATGACCATGCGCTCAATCGCGCGACCAACCACACGGAAGGCATGGGGCTCCTCCTGGACAATGCGGAAACGCTTCTCGCGCTGCAGACGGCGGCGCTCCCACTCCTCGTCGCGCAGATCGACCGGCTCAGCGGAGACCGCCAACTCGGCACGCAGCTTAGCCACCTGCTCGCCCACGGCAAGCATCAGCGTGTTGAGACCGGCGCCCGTCACGGCGGACACGGCAAAGAACATATGTCCATCGTCGAGCGCGGCGCGCTTGAGGTCGGCAATCTTGTCGGCCGTGCCCGGCGCATCGCACTTGTTGGCGACGACGATCTGCGGACGCTCCGAAAGCTCGGCGCCATACTGCTCGAGCTCACGGTTGATGATGCGGTAATCCTCAACCGGGTCGCGATCCTCAAAACCGCCCGTCATGTCGACGACATGCATGATCAGGGCCGTACGCTCAATGTGGCGCAGGAACTGGTGGCCCAGACCCTTGCCCTCGCTCGCGCCCTCGATCAAACCAGGAACGTCGGCAACAACGTAAGAATACTCACCGGCACGCACCATGCCCAGATTGGGCACGAGCGTGGTAAACGGATAATCGGCGATCTTGGGTCGGGCGGCACTCATGCGCGCGATGAGCGAGGACTTGCCCACCGAGGGGAAGCCCACGAGCGCGGCATCGGCCATAAGCTTCATCTCGAGCTCAATCCAGTGCTCCTCGGCCGGTTCGCCCAGCTGAGCGAACGCGGGCGCGCGGCGCACCGACGTCACAAAGTGCGTGTTGCCCAGGCCACCGGCACCGCCGGGCGCCACGACAACGCGCTCGCCATCATGCACCAGGTCGGCAATCTCGAACATCGGGGTCTGCGTCTCGGGGTCGAGCTCGCGCACCACGGTGCCCATAGGAACCTTCAAAATTAGGTCCTCGCCGCTCTTACCGTTACGACGGGCACCCTGCCCGTGCGTGCCGCGCTCGGCGCGGAAGTGATGCTTAAAGCGGTAATCGATCAGCGAAGACAGCTGAGCATCGGCCTGGATGACGACATTGCCGCCACGACCGCCGTCGCCGCCATCGGGGCCGCCCTTGGGGACAAATGCCTCGCGCCTAAACGACATGCATCCGGCTCCGCCGTCGCCGCCGCACACGTTAATGCGGCTGATATCGGTGAACTGTGACAACAGAATCGCCTCCTACAAAAAGAGGGAGACCCTTGAATCCTAAAACTCAAGTGCCTCCCACATATGTGCTCTATGAAGGGTGAATTACGCGTTCGCGAGCGGGCGTACGCTGACCCTGTGCTTGATACCCTTGTGGAACTCAACGGTACCGTCGACCAGCGCGAACAGCGTGTCGTCCTTGCCACGGCCAACGTTCTCACCCGGGTGGATGTGAGTGCCGTGCTGACGGACGAGAATCGTGCCCGTGGTTACCGTCTGGCCGGCATAGCGCTTCGTGCCAAGGCGCTGACCGCGGGAGTCACGGCCATTACGGGAGGAACCGAGTCCTTTTTTGTGTGCCATTGTGTATACCTACTCTTTCGTTACGAGTGTAATCTACTCGGCGACGGGAGCCTCGGCAACAGCCTCGGCCTCTGCCTTGACAGCCTTCTTGGCGCGGGACGTAGCCTGGACCTTCACGATCTTCAGCTTGGTGAGCTGCTGACGGTGACCCTTCAGACGACGATAGCGCTTGCGCTTGTGGAACTTGAAGACCAGCTGCTTCTCGCCCTTGAACTGCTCAACGATCTGAGCGGTAACCTTGGCCTTGGCCAGCTTGTCGGGATCGGTGACGATCTTCTTACCATCGTTGAGGAAGATGACCGGCAGGGTGACCTTGTCGCCCTCATTGCCCTCGATCTTCTCGACGGTGATGACATCGTCGGTGGCGACCTTGTACTGCTTGCCGCCCGTGTTAACGATTGCGTACATGTTTACTTGCCCTTCATGCATCAGTTAGTGCAACAGCCGAATATAGTAGCAGGCGAAAATACCCCCGTCAACGAGTATGTGAAGCAAATCCACAAGTTCGCACAGGTATGGGGCTGACGAGTCGGCCCTCGTCGTCCTCGCATGCTTGATTCTGACGCTCGACATCGTAGGAGCAGATGGTCACGAGGTCTTGCATACCGGTGGAAACAATAGGTGCATCCACGCCCGGGGTCAAGCCCTGCAACAAAACATCAGCAGCAGAAAGCAAAATTTCCGGACGCATGGAGCCCTCGTTATCGGCATGGGTGTCGAGCATAAGCACCAGATGGTCCGGGCGCTCCCCCGCCGTGAGCTCATAGCCCACAAGCGTGTGATCCAAATCCAAGCGCTTGCTCTTTTTGCCGCGCGCGTAGTCGATGCCATGGTCCGCGCGCAGCGTGTCGATCGCACGACGCACCTCGTCGGCGCTTACGGGCGCCTCGGGATCCAAGTGCAGGTCGATGCGATACGACAGACGCGTGAGTTGCGCCGTCAACGCCGGCGTGCGCACGTCGATATACGCCGCCTCGATGGGCGCCAGATCGGTCGGAGACGCCGCAGCCAGACGCCCAAACGCCTCGTCGAGCGCCACAAACTCGGTCATAAACAGGTCATACCACTCGCAGGTCGACGACGTACCCACCGGTAACGCCGAAGAGAAGCCCACGCGCATGTGCGGAGAGAAGCCCTGCGTGACGGCATAGGGAAGTCCCGCACGGCGCACGATGCGCTCAATGGTATGGATTACTTCGAGATGGCCCAGGTACTTAAGGCGATCGCGCTTGCCATAGCGAACGCGAAGTCTAAAGAGCGTGGGGTTGTCGGTCAGGCGCTCACTCATGCGCGATCACCCATCAATACATTCTTGGCGTGGAGCGTGGGGCAGATTCCGCAGCCGGTGCACGACGTGCGGGTGCAGTCGGGAGTCGTGACACCCTCGAGCGAGCGACGGTACTCGCGCTCGAGGAAGCCGCGCGTGCAGCCGGGGCTCACGTGCTCCCACGGCAGGCGCCAGTCCAACTCGTAGGGCAGGTGCACGAGCTCATTGAGGTCGATGCCGTTTTTGGCAGCAGCCTCCTTCCAGTTATCGAGCGTGAAATGCTCTACCCAGGCGTCAAAGCGAGAGCCCGCGCGCCAAGCATCGATGATGACGGGCGTCATGTCACGACCGGCGCGGGACAGAGCGGCCTCGATGAGCGAGGTCTCGGCATCGTGGTAATGCACGCGGACGGCACGGTTGCGAACGCTCGTGATGAGCAGCTTCTGGCGACGCTTGACGTCGTCGTAGTCGAGCTGCGGGCACCACTGGAACGGCGTGGCAGCCTTGGGAATAAAGACCGAAACCGAGATCGACACCGAGATCGAGCCGCGACGAGCCTTGGGCACCACGGAACGGCCGAGCTCCAGCACGTGATCGGCCAGATTGGCGATGGCCACGATGTCCTCGTCGCGCTCGCCGGGAAGGCCCATCATAAAGTAGAGCTTCATGCGGTTCCAGCCGGCCTCGAAGGCCGCCTTGGCCGCACGGTCCAGGTCCTCCTCGGTCACGTTCTTGTTAATGATGTCGCGCATGCGCTGGCTGCCGGCCTCGGGCGCGAACGTCAGGCCGCCCTTCTTTTCGCCGGCGACCGACTCGGCCATATCCACGCCAAACGAATCCAGGCGCTGCGACGGAATAGACACGCGAATACCCGTATCCTCCAGGCGACGGTTGAGCCTGCCGAGCACGTCACGAATGCAGGAGTGGTCGGTCGTGGAGAGCGAGGTCAGCGACACCTCGTCATAGCCGGTCTTTTCCAGACCCAGAATCACCGACGAGACGATCTGGTCGGCCGAGCGCTCGCGCACCGGGCGATACGTCATGCCGGCCTGGCAAAAACGACAGCCGCGGGCGCAGCCGCGCAGAATCTCGATAGACAGGCGATCGTGGACCAGCTGCGCATAGGGCACGCACGACTGCGACAGCGGATTCGTGGCGCCGAAATCCTCGACGACGCGTTTGTAGACCACGGTCGGCGCATCCTTGCCCTCGCGCGGCACGGTGTAGCCATGCGGCGAGCAGGGCTCGTCGTGACGAACCTCATAGAGCGACGGCACGTAGTTGCCGGCAATGGATGCAAGCTGCTCAACAATCTGCGCGCGCGGGACTCCTTCGTCGCGCAGGCGGCGATGCAGCTGGCAGGTCTCGAGCAGCGATTCCTCGCCCTCGCCGATGAGGATGGCATCGAAGAAGGCCGCGTACGGCTCGGGGTTGTACACCGAGGGGCCGCCGGCGATGATGATGGGGTCGTCTTCACCTCGGTCGGCCGCTAACAGCGGAATGCCAGCGAGGTCGAGTGCCTCGAGGAAGTTCGTCACCGCCATCTCGTGCGGCACATGCAGGCCGACGATATCAAACGAAGCGACCGGCGCTGCACCCTCGAGCGAGAGCAGCGGAATGCCTGCCTCGCGCATAGCGTCACCCATATCGGGCCACGGCACATAGCCACGCTCGCAGGAGATGCCCTCGGCCTGGTTAAGGATGTTGTAGAGGATGGCGATACCCTGGTTGGGCAGACCAACCTCGTACACATCCGGGTAGATCAGGCAGCAACGGTAGTCGGCATCGGCCTTGGAAAGCGTGCCCCACTCGTGATCGATATAGCGGCTCGGCTTTTCGACCTTGGCGAGCAGCGGCTCAATTAAATGAAAGCAGTCTTGATACGGAACGCGCAACGGAAAACCCCTAAGCAGCGAGATCGGATGCGTCTTGGTAGGACGCCATAGGACGGATAGCGCCCGCGACCGTGGTCACCAGATCGCGAACGCGGGAGAACGTGGCAGTGACCACCTCGTTGGCACGGCTGTAGTCGACATCGCGCTCGTAGAGCGAAACGAGCGCACGGCCCATGCCATAGGTGCCCGCGGCAGCAGTGAGCGCCTTGACGGCAAACCCAATATGCGGCGTCTGCTTGACGAGCGCACGGGTGACCGCGCGGATCACAAGACCGCCGGCAAGCACGCCCGCGACCTCGTAGCCGCGCTCAGGCTTAATGCCGCGTCCAAAGACGGCAGCGAGCTCAAAGAGCATTCCCACCTGAGCCAGCGCCATAACGGGATAATCGGCGCCCGGCAAAAACACCAGCGCACCGGTCGCCATATTGGTGAGCGCGCACGAGGTGATGATACGATTGGCCGCCGCGATGCGCATAAAGGCAAAGTTCGCCGCAAAAGCCGTTTCCTTGTCGGTGCGATCGAGAATCCAGCGGGCAAGCGTCTCGAGCAGAAACGTCTTATCGGTTGCCGCCACCACGCCGAGCATGGGCGTGGACTCCTCGATAAACGGCACCTCCACAGCAGACTCGGCAAGCACGCACACGGGCGCGCCGGCGATCACGAGCTCCTGCACGGCACTCTCCAGGCGGTCGGAACCACACGAGAGCACCAGTACCACATCGGTATCGGTCTTTGGAGCAATTCGCTCCTCCCCCAGACGCTCGACGCGCACAATGCCCGAGGTCGTCTGCGGCACAAAGGCGTCACGCACCGTCTCGGCCAGAAAGCGCGAGGCGGACGAATCCAGATAGACCGAGACGCGCACCGGCGTATCGGAATCCTTCTTAACGGACGCGCCCATCTTAAAAGCGCGGGTCAGCTTATCTACGGGAATTTTCATAGCAAACCCCTCCAGCGGTTACGCGGCGCCCGAACGATGCCGCCATATGGATTGTACGATACCCACTGTCAGCAGCTGAATCATCATCGAAGACGAACCGAAGCTAATAAACGGTAGCGGAATACCGGTAATCGGCATCATGCCGATGCACATGCCGATGTTTTCGAAGGTCTGGAACGCCCACATGCCAACGATGCCCACACACGAAAGACGCAAGAACAGCGACTCACACTTAAAGGCGACGCGAATCGTCGAAAAGATCAGCAGCACGTAGAGGCACAGGAGCAAAAAGGAACCGCAAAAGCCAAAGGTCTCGGATAGGAAGGCGAAGACAAAGTCGGTGTGGAACTCAGGCAGAAAGCCGCCGGCCGACTGCGTCGCATGGCCCAAACCCTTACCAAAGAAGCCGCCCGAGCCAACGGCGATAAGCGACTGCTGCAGGTTGTAGGCATCGTCCGAATCGGCATTATCGGGGTCGATAAAGACCGTCAGGCGGTTCATCTGATACTGCTTGATGAGCACATCGTGGCCGAGCAACGAATCAAAGACCGAATCGAGCGCCAGGACGAGGGCCACCAGGCCCACAAGCAGGGCCAGGGTCGACAGCACCCATTCGCGGCGCGCACCGCTCATGCAGATGACGATGGCGCCCGAGACCAGCACGACCAGGCCCGAGCCCAGGTCGCCCATGGCAACGACGGCCAAAAACGGGATGGACAGCATGCCGCAGAGCTTGACGTAGTCGCGAACGGTATCGATGCGGCCGTTATACTGCGAGCCAAGCGTGGCGATAAAGAAGATGGTGATGAGCTTGGCAAGCTCGACCGGCTGGAATGTCAAGCCGATACCGGGAATCTTGATCCAGCCCGTCATGCCCAGACCGCCCGTATAGGACAGACCCGGAATCTTGGGCGAGAAGATCACGATCAGGTCGATGACGAGCAACGCCGTCGAAAAATTGGAAATACCGCGCAGATCGGTACGCCAGACGAGCACCGCAAGCACCGCGCCAATGCCAATGCCCAGCAGGTGGCGCGAGAATGAGGCGTCGGCCTTAAACTGTGACGCCGACCAAATAATGATGGCGCCATAGGCAACGAGCGCGACGGTAGCCAGCAGCACACCGATATGCACCTTTTGGCGAAACGTACCGCGCGAGGCCGAAAGTTGCTTGTTGACGCGGTCCAGGCTGCTGCGAGAGCCGGTCTTGGTTGAACGGAACAGATCCGCCGGAGAAAAATCCATCGCAACCTCCTATCGAACCGAAGAATCGCCCGAGGCCGAAGAGGTATCGGGCTCGTCATAAATCACGCCGAGCACGTCGCGCACGACATGCATCGCGGTATCCGAACCACCGCCGCCCTGCTCCAGGACAGTAGCGATGACATACTTGGGATCATCGGCCGGTGCATAGGCGCAGAACCACGCGTATTCGTCCTCGCCGCTTTTCTCGCCCGTGCCCGACTTGCCGTACACCTGCGGCGTCAGGGTGCCAAAGTGAGCCGCCAGGGACGTCGATGCCGTGTAAATCACGTCGTGCATGCCGTTGCGAACAAGAGTCAAATCCGAATCGCTGTTGATCTTGGCCTCCAGGCGCTTCTTCTTGCCCTTGCCGTTGTACTTATAGGCATCGCCGTCGCCATCGCGCGACACGGCAGACAAAAACACGTGAGGCACGTACTGTTTGCCGCCGTTGGCAAGACCCATATAGGCGCACGCCATCTGCAGGGGCGTCACCAGGATGTCGCCTTGGCCGATGGCAATGTTGGTCATATCGCCGGCATTCCACTTGCGGTCCTCGGCAGAGGCGTCGGTAAAGTACGACTCTTTCCACTCGGCATCGGGAATACGGCCCGCGCCCTCACTCGGCAGATCGATACCGCAGGTCTTGCCTAGGCCCCAGCGACGAAAGACCTCCTGCAGGCCCTCGGAATGTTGCTCGTCATAAAAGAAGGCCTTGCCCATGTCGTAGAAGACGGGGTCGCACGAGTTGGCGATACCCGACTGCAGCGTCATGGTGCCGTGGCCAGACGTCAGCCAGCAGCGCTTGCCCCAAGCCTTGCCCAGGCCCGTCCAATAGCCCGTGCAGTTAGTTGTCTGCGTTGAAGTGTAGGTTCCAAACTCAAGACCGGCCAGTGCCGAGAGCGGCTTGATGGTCGAGGCCGACATGTACTGTCCGCTAATGGCGCGGTTGAGCAGCGGGTGCGAACCCTTGTCATCATTGAGCTCGGTCCACACGTCATTTGAGACGCCGCCGATAAAGACGGACGGATCGAACTTGGGCTCGCTCGCCATGCCCAGGATCTCGCCATTGTTGGGATCGAGACACACCACAGCGCCGTTGCCGGCATTGCTGTAGCCAGTGGTCTTGGCAAGCTCGATGGCGCTCGCCAGCGCCGTCTCACAGGCCTGTTGGATCTTAAGATCGAGCGTGAGCTTAATGTCGGAGCCGGCCTTGGCGGGCACGGCGCCGGCCTGACCGGTCACATTGCCCGAGGCATCGACCTTGACGGTCTGCTCGCCACGAATACCCTGCAGCAGGTTTTCGTAGTAGCTCTCAACACCCGCCTGGCCCACGATATCGCCCGACTGGTACGTAATCCGGCCAGCAGAAGCATCATCACCAGAGGTTTTCTTATTCTGGGCCTCGAGCTGCTCGGAGGTAATGGTGCCGGTATAGCCCAAGATATGGCATGCCGTCTCGCCATATGGATACTGGCGCTCGGTACGCTCGGCAATCTTGACGCCCGGGAACTCGCCGGCGTGCTCCTGAATATAGGCAACCGTGGAGCGACGGACGTCCGTCGCGATGGTATGCAGGCTCTGAGCGCCCTCGGAATTGTCCTGAATATTGCGCAGCACCGCCACGTAGGGCATACCGAGCACGTTGGCAAGATGGCGAACCAGAACCTCATCCTCGGCAAGGTCGCGGTAGGCCGCGACAGCAAGTGAGGGACGGTTCTGGACAAGCGCCACGCCATTGCGGTCGAGGATGCGGCCGCGCACAGCGGGTGTGGTAACGGTGCGCGTCTGATTGCTATTAGCCTGCTTTTCGTAATAGTCCGACGAGACCATCTGCATGCCCCACAGCTTGACGGCAAGCGCCGCAAAAATCGCGCCCACACCCGTGGTGAGGATGGAAAAGCGGCCCTTAAAGGCGGTCGCCGCGGTATTGCCCTCGCCCTCGGTGGCGCGCGGGGCCGTTCCATGCTGCGTATCGTAGGTAAAACGGGAATCGCCGCGACGCATGATGACCAGCGCGACCACGATGGCCACAACCAGCACGATACCGGCGATAATAACCGTCATCTGGGAAGACATCTACGGGCCTCCCCTATTTGAGCTTACGGGTCTTGGGCTTAAAGCGCATGCCCGTCTGGCGTCCGCCACGTGCGGAGAATCCATAACCGGACTGCGGCACGACGCCGGACATCAAAAACGGAATGGCAACCAGACCCGTCAGGATCGAAGACGGCAGCGCATGGCCGAAGATCGCAACGACAAAGCTCGTCTCCAAACCCATAAACAGCAAGATGATGCTGTAGATCACATTAATGACGAGCGCGAAGGCGCCCACGGTGACGCCGCGCGCACTCGGGCTACCGCCCGTCTGACCGGCGGCGCTATGCACCAGGGCAAAAGAACCCACGGTCAGCAGGAGCGACATAACGCCCACCGGCACGGCAGCGGAAAGGTCATAGAACAAGCCGCTGCAAAAACCGCACACGACGGCACGGTTCGGGTCGCCCGAGAACACGCTTAGGCACACCAAGATAATCATGAAGTTGACGCGACCGCCCGCAATGGAGATCTGCGGTGCCAGGCCTGCCTGCAGCAGCACGCACACGATGGCGGCGATTACAAACGTGCGGGAGCTCATCCCCTGCTCGTGTAGATCCATGGACATGCCCCCTATTCGCTCGAGCCGGAATCGGTCGTCTCAGACGTGTCGGAACTGTCATCCGAGCTCTCGTCCTTCGTCTTGGTCGCAGCATCGCGCGACGTTCCCTGCGGCGTGCTATTAGCGGTGTTCACGTCCTCATCCGAGGCCGACTGTTCGTCGGTCAGCGAGGTGATGACCAGCACTTCCTCGTTGTTCTCGGCCGTGGTCTGAGCGCGCACCACAATGGTGTAGTACACGTCGTTTGCCGATTTCTCAACCGACGAGACGGTGCCGAGCGGAAGGCCCTTGGGGAACACACCGCCAATGCCCGAGGTCACGATGATGTCGCCAACCTTAACGTCGGAATCGACGCTCACATACTCAAGACGCAGCGTGCCGTCAGCCTGACCCTGCAGCATGCCCTGGGCGCGCGTATCCTGCACCATGGCGGACACGCCCGAGTTCTCGTCGCCAATCAGGCGCACGGTGGACGTCTTGGCCGAGACTTCGATGATCTGGCCTATGACACCGGCAGAACTCGTCACGGGCATGTTAATGGTAAGCCCGTCGGCAGAACCCTTATCGATGGTAACGGTCGAGGTCCAGGCATCGCCCGAAGCGCCGACGATACGAGCTGCAGTGGACTTGAGGTTGTAGGTCGACTGCAGACCGACCAGACCCTCCAGTCGCTCGGCGGTCTTTTGAGCCTCGGAGAGCTCGGCGACCTTAGAGGTCAGTTCCTCGTTTTGCTTCTTAAGCTCGTCAAGCGTGTCCTGTGACGCCGTAAGGTTAGAGAACACGTTACCGATCGCATTGAAGGGAGCCGCCACAGCCGAGCCCAGAAAACGCACCGGCGAGGTAATCGTCGTCACGCCCGAACGAACGGCATGAATCGGCCCCGTCTCGCCCTCACGAATATAAAACGTGAGCAGCAACACCGAAATCAGGCTGAAAACAATCAACGGGCGCATACCCGTTGATTGTCGCTTGGTATTCAGATTTGTGGAGAAACCCGAAGATCGTGCCAAATGGAATCCACCTTTTGGAAATTAAGCATTGGTCTGGACGAAGCCGCCATCAAACGCATTGGCCTCGAGCACGCGGGCACAGCCGTTAACAACGTTATCGAGCGCCGTGGGGCTGACGTTGACCGAAACGCCGGTCTCATCGCGCAGGCGCACGTCGAGACCGCGCAGCAGCGCGCCGCCACCAGTCAGCAAAATGCCGTAGTACATAAGGTCCGAGGCAAGATCGGGAGGCGTAGCGTCGAGTGCGTCCTTGACGGCCTTGGCCATCTCGTCGAGCGGCTTGTTGAGCGCGCGACGAATCTCCTCGCTCTCGATGCGCACGGTCTTGGGCAGACCGGTGATCACGTCGCGGCCGTTGACCTCGACGTCGAGCTCGTCCTTGAGCGGCACGGCGGAGCCGACCTTGATCTTGATGTCCTCTGCCGTACGCTCGCCGATGGCCAGGTTGTAGGCATCACGAACGTGCGTAAGGATGGCCTGATCGAACTCGTCGCCGGCAATACGAATGGACTGCGAGACGACGATGCCGCCCATAGCGATAACGGCAACCTCGGTGGTACCGCCACCGATGTCGATGACCATGGAGCCGGTGGGCTCCTCGACGGGCAGGTCGGCGCCGATAGCGGCAGCCATGGGCTCCTCGATCAGATAGGCCTGGCGGGCACCGGCCTGGATCGTGGCCTCAAAGACAGCACGCTTCTCGACCGACGTGACACCGGAAGGAACGCAGACGACAACACGCGGACGCGGGGTCCACGGATAGCGCTTCTCAGACGCCTTGTCGATAAAGTAGCGAAGCATGGCCTCGGTAACATCGAAGTCGGCGATGACGCCGTCCTTCAGGGGACGAACGGCCACGATGTTGCCGGGCGTACGGCCGAGCATGCGCTTTGCCTCGATACCGACCGCCAGGATGCGCTCGTCGTTCTTGTCGATGGCGACAACAGAGGGCTCGCGAATGACGATGCCCTTGCCGCGCACGGAGACAAGCGTATTTGCGGTGCCGAGGTCGATGGCAAGATCGCCCGCATAGCTACCGAAGAACATATCCATCAAAGAAAACAACGCAACTCCTGATGTGTTGGATGATTGCTGGAAAACTACTAGCTCATCATACTAGCGCAAGCCCGGCACCTCACTTGCGGTGAAGCGCCGGGCAAAGCTAAATCCCATAAGGTCACTACTGGTTGTCAGCAGCCGAGAAATCCATATCGAGCGAGGAAACGGCCCAGCCGATATGGTTGTCGGAGCGCACGAATTTGACGGTGTACTCCTGCTCGCCGCCCTTGGACAGCGATGCCTTCACCTTGGCGGTCGTCTCGGTCATGGACTGATCCATGCCCTCGACGGACACGGTGGCACCCTGCGGAATCGAGGAGATGATCATCGACTTAGCGTCCTCGGACAGGCTCGATGCCAGGCAAGACTCGGCCTTTGCGGTGTCACCGTCGCCGGCAGCCTGGAACAGATCGGTAACGACAGACTCCTGGGACGGGAAGCCAAAGCCGCGCGTGTAGGCAAAGCCCAGACCGCCCGCGGCGATCAAAATGAGCAGAAGCAGCACGATGAAGACTTTGAGACCCGTGTGGCGATGGCGACGACGGACCTTGGCCTGCTTACGATCCTGACGGTCCTGCTGGACCATCTCGGACTCGGACAGCGTAAAGAAGCCGGTGTCCGAGGGATCGGGCATAAACTGACCGGTCGCGCCCGTAGGATCGAGCGGATCGACGGCAGGAGCGTCCATCGCGGGCGCCGGAGCCGTGGCCATAGCCGTCTGGGCAGACAGCGCGGCAAGCGAATCGTGCACGCGGGCAAGCTCATCGGCCTGCTCGGAGGTGAGCTGGTAGATGCCATCGGCAGTAGCGGCGTTAAAGGCGTCGAGTGCGTCGGAGGGACGGCCGGCGGCAGAAAGCGCCTGACCCATGCCGGCGTTGAGCGCACGCGTGTCGTCGCGGGGGCCGGCAAAGTCGATAGCCGTGCGGTAGGTCTCCACGGCATCCGCCGGACGGCCGAGCTTAATGAAGCAACGACCGAGCTCGCCGAGTGCGGCGGCAGGAGCCGGATTAGCGCCGTCGATGGCAGCCTGACGGAAAGCAGTACCCGCGTTGGCATAGTCGCCCGACTGGAACAGCGCGTTACCCAAGCCCAGATAGGCCTTGAACGGCGTGGCATAAGAAGCGTCCTGCGTAGCAGCAGAGAACGCCTGAGCGGCCGTCGTGTAGTCGCCCACGGCGGCGAGTGCCTTGCCGCGGTTGGTGAGCAGCGCGCCGCGCTTGCCGTAGGTGCCGTCGTTGAGAGCGGCGGCATAGGCCTCGGC
Source organism: Collinsella sp. AM42-18AC (assembly GCF_003467965.1). Taxonomy (NCBI): domain Bacteria; kingdom Bacillati; phylum Actinomycetota; class Coriobacteriia; order Coriobacteriales; family Coriobacteriaceae; genus Collinsella; species Collinsella sp. AM42-18AC. The sequence continues at coordinate 29,047 of NZ_QSFY01000006.1, read as the reverse complement.
GGCCTCGGCATACATGCCCAGGTGCATCAAGGCGTTGCCACGAAGGTGATCGGCCTCGCCCATAATCTCATCGGGAGTTTTTGCCGCCCCAAGCATCTGGGCTGCAGCGGAAAAATCACCCGCGCGGTAAGCGGCGCGGCCCTGTTGGATCAGCTGGCTATTCAAGGAAGTCCCCTTTACTCGTGAACGATCTCGACATGGACGATCTCGTCGCCGGCACGCAGCTGCGAAATCACATCGAGACCCTCGACCGTGGTGCCAAAGACGGTGTAACCGGAATCGAGGTTATGCTGGGCACCCAAGCAGAAGTAGAACTGCGAACCCGCGGAATCGGGGTCCATGGAGCGTGCCATGGCAAGGGCGCCATCGACATGGCTGTTGCGCGGATTGGTGGCAAACTCGCCCTTGATGCAGTAGCCGGGGCCACCGGTACCAGGCATGCCATCGGGGCCCTCAAGACCGGCAGCAACGTCGGCGCCGGACATATCGCGGGTATTGGGGTCGCCGCCCTGGATGACAAAACCGGGCACATAGCGATGGAACTTAAGGCCATCATAGAAGCCCATCGTGGAAAGCTCGCAGAAGTTCGCGACATGAATTGGGGCACCCTCGCCGTCAAACTTGACCTTGATGGTGCCCTTCGACGTCTCGATTACGGCGCACTCGTCGCCGACAAGCTGATACTCGGGCGTGTAGAGCTCTTTCTTAAAACCAAACATGTGGTTCCTTCCTCGTGCGTTTAAAGCATATTTGTACGAATTGTAGCAATAAGCACGGGCTTACATCAATTGCGCACGTAGGTTATGCCGACTATGGCGAACTAATTTTAGGAACGCTGCTGCGGCTTCCAGGAACCCACATTGGCATCGTACTGGTTCAGCGCGCTGTTGCCGCCCTGCGCGATGGGCGCCAGGATCTCGCTTTGGTGGGAACTCATCGGCTCGCCATCGGGAATGGCCAGCGAGATGTCCCAGCTCTGGCAGATCACGTCGACGCGCTCATACATCCACTCGGCAAGCTGCTTTAAGTGGGCGATGTCATCCGCATAGACCGTATCGTCCTGTACTTTCAGGTTGTTGAGCTCATCTTGCGTCTTTTTAATCTGGTCGCGCAGGGCGTAGGCACTCTGCGACAGCTCCTGACGGGTGGACAGCGGCGTTCGGAGATAGCCGTTGTTAAAGGAATCGATGACCTCGCCGATCTGGTCCTCGTCAGCGTAGGACACGATGGTCTGATACAGACCGTCGAGCCTGGTATAGAGTTGATCATCGGTGAGCACGGTTTCTTCCTGGACCACCTCGGCGGAATCGTCCTGCTTGGCATCGTCCTCAGTGGCCTCGCCCTTTTGGCGCGTGGGGAAGGTCGTCTGCGCGGCCTGGCCAAACTGGTCGTAGAAGCCAGGCATGACACCCATGGGATCGGTCGTCACGAACCAATAGGCACCGCCGCAAACGACGGCAAGGACCGCGATGACGATAAGCGGCTTGGGAATATGACGCTTGTGCTTGTGATAGGCATCCTCGTCGGGGTGCACCTTGCGCTTGGGTTTTTGAGCATCGTCATGCAGGGAAACGGGCGTGGGAATATCGACCTTGGGGATACCGAAATCCTTATCGAAAGCCGGCAGCACGCAGGTCTCATTGGGGTCGGCGGCGTCTGAAAGCACCGCAGCGGCAGAGGCCGGCGCATGCGGCACCTCGGTATCGATCTGCTCTTGCGTTAGGCGCGGAAAGCCCGCCGTGCGGCCCGCTGCCAGGTCGGATGCTGCCGCGTCCTCGGAGAGGATACCCGGAGCGGGGCGTCCGCATTTGGGGCACGTACGATCATGCGGAGAAAGACGGGCACCGCAGCCCTCACAGAACACGAACTCGGTGTGCTCGGGACCATCGCCCGGACCCACATAGGCGTTGCAGTAGGGGCAGAACGAGGCGCCGTCCTCGATAGTCTTAAGGCAATGCGGGCAGATCACGGCATCCTCTTTTCGAAGCAATTCAAACAATCGAGGTTAGAGCATAACATCGCCACGGCCCCACAGGAGCAAGGCACCAATTCAACATCGCCAGGGCGCGTAGTTACTTCTTCTTTTTGCTCGGCATCGAGACTTTGATGCCTTGGGCGGACTTGGTTACGCGAGAGCGCTTGGCTCCGCTACCCTTCTTTTTCTTGGGCTGGGCCTGGGCCACGCCCTCGAGTGCACGGGCCTCGGCCTCGCGGACAGTGCGCTCCTCACGGCGCTGCGCCATATCGGCGGCAACGCGCTTGGCAAAACGCTCCGCCGTCGAACCCGTCGAGCTCACCTTGCCGCCACCGCGACCCAGGCGGACGCGCACACCACGGCCAAAACCAGTTGCGGCATGACGACGACGCGGCTTGAGCGAATCCATCATCGTGGCGAGCTTAAAGAACACCGAGCAGGTAAAGACTACGATGACAGCCAAGATAACCATCTGGCCCATCGACAGGTTGGCAATAGACAGCAGCTCCGGGAATCCGATAACGCCCGTCAGGATGCCGGCGACTACAAACACAAAGAGCACCACACGTAAGGGCGTGAGGGGCTGCGAGATGCGCCAGATCAGGCTGACGCTCGCCGCGCACGACGTAAGCAGGCACATCGTAGACAGCGTGAGCTGGTTAAAGCCAAACACGCGCGCCACAAAGATATCGAGCGCCGCGGCCAAAATGACCGCAATCGACGCCGGCAGTGCCCGCTTGAGCACGTTCGTCAGGAACGACCCCTTCACGCGAGCATTGTTGGGCTCCAGGCCCAACACAAAGCCCGGCGCGCCGATACAGAAGAAGTTAATGAGCGTCATCTGAATCGGCTCGAAAGGGTACGGCGGCAACGCGATGCACAGCGCCGCCAGGCCCATCGAGAACAGCGTCTTGGTCAGGAACAGCGAGGCCGAACGCTGCAGGTTGTTGATGGAGCGACGGCCCTCGGCAACCACAGCAGGCATCGAGGCAAAGTCGTTGTCGACCAGCACAATTTCGGCCACGTTACGCGCGGCATCGGAGCCGGCCGCCATGGCGACGGAGCAGTCGGCCTCCTTGAGCGCCAGCACGTCGTTGACGCCGTCGCCCGTCATGGCCACGGTGTGCTCGCGGCGTTTGAGCGCCTGCACGAGCTCGCGCTTCTGCTGCGGGGTCACACGACCAAAGACATGGTAGCGGTCCACTGCGGCATCGAGCTTGGCCGGCGTATCGAGCGTCGTGGCGTCCACATAAGCGTCCGCCCCCGGCACGCCCACCACGCGAGCGATTGACGACACCGTACGCGGGTCGTCGCCACTGATCACGTTGAGGGTCACGCCCTGCTCGTTAAAGTAGCCGATGGTCTCGGCCGCCGAGGTACGAATCTCGTCGCGGATGGTCACAAAGCCCACGGGCTCGGCCTCGCCCGCCATATCGCCATCGGGCGTAAAGCCGTCAACGCGCGCCACCACGAGCACGCGGCAGGTATCGGCAAGCTCGGCGACACGGTTCTCGACCTGGGCAAACGCACGATCAGAGAGCACAAACTGCGCCGCACCCATCACATAGGAGCCCTGCGCAAACGACGCGCCGCTCCACTTTTTGGAGGACGAGAACGGAATGACCGACAGCGGCTCAGACACCTCGACCTGTCGATCGGCGTAATAGTTGAGCAGCGCCTGGCAGGTCTCGTTGGCATCGGCCGAAGTCGCACGTGCCACGTTAGCCAGCGCAAAATCGAGCACCGTGGTATCGACGGGAACAGATGCCTCGTTCTCCCCCACGCCCAGGGCAACACCCTCAACCGGTAGCGGATACGTGCCCTCGACCTCCATGCGGCCCGACGTGATGGTGCCCGTCTTGTCCAGACACAGCACGTCGACGCGCGCGAGCGTCTCGATGCAGTAGAGCTGCTGCGCCAGCACCTTGCGGCGGGCCAGGCGCACCGTGGCGATGGCGAGCACCGACGAGGTCAGCAGCACCAGGCCTTGCGGGATCATGCCCAGCAGGGCGCCCACCGTGGACAGCAGCGCCGACGAGGGCACGCGGCCGGCCAGCAGCTCGGAGAAGCACCACGAAAGCGCGCTATCGCCCGGGGTTCCCGCGGCATCCCACAGCTCGCTCACACTCGAGGAAAACAACGCCAAACCGAGCGGGATCATGATGATGCTCGCAAACCGCACGATGGCGTTAAGCGCGTTCATGATCTCGGAATTGACCTTTTTGACGTACTTGGCCTCGTTATTAATTTTGGCCACGTAGTTGTCGGCGCCGACATGGATCACGCGGGCGCGCAGCAGGCCCGAGTCGATAAAGCTGCCGCTCATGAGCTCGGAACCGGGCTGTTTCTTAATAAGGTCGCTCTCGCCCGTCAGCAGGCTCTCATTCACGAGAGCCTCGCCCGAAACCACTACGGCGTCAGCGGGAATCTGGTCGCCGCGCCCCAGGCGGATGATGTCGTCGAGAACGATCTGGTCCAGGTCGAGCTCCACCTCGGCGCCGTCGCGCACCGCGATGGCCTTCTTGGAGGTCAGCAGCGTGAGCTTATCGACCATCTTCTTGGAACGCATGGACTGAATGACGCCAATAGCGGTATTGAGGAACACCACGAACAGGAACGTCAGATTCTTAAACGAACCGGTCAAAATGACCAGGAACGCCAAGATCACGTTGATCAAATTGAACAGCGTGCAGAGGTTCTCGATGATGAGTTCTTTGACCGACTTGGTCTTGAGCTCCATGTTGCGATTGATCTTACCGGCGGCGATGCGCTCCTCGACCTCGGTGGTCGAGAGTCCGCGCTCGATATCCGTTGCTGCCATACCACGTCCCATCACGTCGCGTCGGTATAAGAAAAACCGCCCGGACCATGCGAGGTTCGGACGGTCTTACGTTCGATGGTGCCCCATGTTGGATTCGAACCAACGGCCTTCTGCTCCGGAGGCAGACGCTCTAATCCCCTGAGCTAATAGGGCCAACGTTTGGCATTATACCCAAGTGCACCACGGGCTATCAAAATAAAAGAAAAAGCTTTGCAATTCCGAGGAAGACGCGGCGCAACGGCTCACTTTAGAAGGCAAAAGCGAATCAGATAGTATAAACTCTCATGCACCATATATACACGGCTCGCGATGCGGGCCGTTTTTGCAAGGGTTATCCATCGATGTGAGAGGCACACCATGATTGCAATTTTAAAGCAGAGCGCCAGCGACGAGGCCGTCAGCCATATCGTCAGCTGGATTGAGAAAAAGGGCCTGAAGACCGACGTCTCGCGCGGCGAGAACGAGACGATCATCGGCCTGGTGGGCGATACGACCAAGATCGACCCGTTCCTGCTCGAGTCCATGGACGTCGTCGAGCGCGTGCAGCGCGTCTCCGAGCCGTTCAAGCGCGCCAACCGCAAGTTCCACCCCGAGGACTCCGTCATCGACTGCGGCCACGGCGTCAAGATCGGCGGCGATCAGTTCCAAGTCATCGCCGGCCCGTGCTCCGTCGAGGGCGAGAACCTCATCCGCATCGCCCGCCGCGTGAAGACCGCCGGTGCCACGATGCTGCGCGGCGGTGCCTACAAGCCCCGCACTTCCCCGTACGCCTACCAGGGCATGGGCCCCGCCGGTCTGGACCTGCTGTGCGAGGCGTCTGCCGAGCTCGACATGCCGATCGTCACCGAGATCATGGACCCGCGCGACGTGCAGGTCTTCCTGGACAAGAAGATCGACGTCATGCAGATCGGCGCCCGCAACGCCCAGAACTTCCCTCTGCTCAAAGAGGTCGGCAAGACCAAGACTCCGATCTTGCTTAAGCGCGGCATGTCCGGCACGATCGATGAGCTGCTCATGGCCGCCGAGTACATCATGAGCGAGGGCAACGACAACGTCATCCTGTGCGAGCGCGGCATCCGCACCTTCGAGACCCGCACCCGCAACACCTTCGACCTCAATGCCGTGCCGGTGCTGCACCACCTGTCGCACCTGCCCGTCGTCGCCGACCCCAGCCACGCCACCGGCTACACCCGCTACGTTGAGCCCATGGCGCTCGCCGCGACCGCCTGCGGTGCCAACGGCCTAGAGATCGAGGTCCACGACGAGCCCAGCCGCGCATGGTCCGACGGCGCTCAGGCCCTCACCCCCGATCAGTTCGACGACACCATGCGCCGCATCCGAGCCATTCGCGAGGTTGTCTGCCAAGAGACCATGGAGTAGCCCATGGGTACAGTGAGAAACGCGCGCGTTAACCAGGGCGGCCCCAAGTGCGCCGGCATCGTCGGCCTGGGCCTCATCGGCGGCAGCTTTGCCCGCGGCTATGCGCAGGCGGGCGTCCGCGTGCTGGCCTGGGACCCCGATGACGATGTCATGACGGCCGCCAGCATGGGCACTGTCGCCGGAGAGCTTAACGACAAGACGCTCGGCGAATGCGACATCATCGTCCTTGCCTGCTATCCCGAGGCATGCATCGAGTGGCTCGAGGCGCACGCCCAGGCGCTCGCCGACGCCACCGACACCGAGGCCATCATGGGCCCCGTGGTGATCGACACGGTGGGCGTCAAGGGCATCGTGTGCGAGCGCGCCTTTGAGCTAGCCCGCGAGCACGGCTTTTACTTTGTGGGCGCGCACCCCATGGCGGGCACGCAGTACTCGGGCTATGCGCACTCCCGCGCCGACCTGTTCCAGGGCGCCCCGCTCGTGCTCGTACCGCCCGCGGTGGACGATGCGCTCAAACTGGAGCTTTTGGGCCAGGTGCGCGAGATGGTACGCCCCTTGGGCTTTGGCAAGTTCAGCGTGACCAGCGCCGCCGAGCACGACCGCGTCATCGCCTTTACGAGCCAGCTCGCGCACGTCGTCTCCAACGCCTATGTTAAGAGCCCGACCGCTCAGGTCCACCACGGCTTTTCGGCCGGCAGCTACCGCGATCTCACCCGCGTGGCGCACCTCAACCCGCAAATGTGGTCCGAGCTCATGATCGACGACGCCGACGCGCTCGCCTTTGAGATCGACCATCTGATCGAATCGCTTGGCGCCTACAGCCGTGCGCTCAAGGACCGCGACCAGCGCTATCTGGAGAATCTCCTTGCCGAGGGCGACCGCATTAAGCGCGCACTCGACGACGAGGCCTCCCACTAGACAACCCATCACGCCAGGTCGAAAGGACCGAAGCTTATGGCGATTACCATCGATATCGACACTGCACGCCCCTACCAGGTGCATGTTGGCACGTTTTTGCTGGAGCAGGCGGGACCGCTCGTGCGTGCCACTGCCGGCGGCACCAAGGCCGTCATCGTGACGGACACCAACGTGGGCCCGCTCTACCAGATGCCCGTTAAGCAGAGCCTGGAGGCGTCAGGCTACGAGGTGAGCATCTGCACCTTCGAGGCCGGCGAGGCCCATAAGCGCGCCGAAACCTATGTTGCCATTTTGGAGTTTGTGGCCGAGCACGAGCTTTCGCGCTCCGACGTGATCGTGGCACTCGGCGGCGGCGTCGTGGGCGACGTGGCGGGCTTTGTGGCCGCCACCTACATGCGCGGCTGCAAGTTTGTGCAGATCCCAACGAGCCTGCTCGCCATGGTGGATTCGTCGGTGGGAGGCAAGACCGCCATCGATCTGGCTGCCGGCAAGAACTTGGCCGGCGCCTTTTGGCAGCCGAGCGTGGTTATCGCCGACGTGGGGTGTCTGGCCACACTCACGCCCGAGCAGTTCGCCGACGGCTGCGGCGAGGTCGTCAAGCACGCCGTGATCGCCGACCCGGAGCTTTTCGCCGAGCTGGAGAAGACCCCGCTCACGCTGGAGCTGCTCAACCGCGATGTGGCCCGCGTAGCACTCATCATCGCCCGCAACATCGACATCAAGCGCGCCGTGGTCGTCGCCGACGAGCGCGAAACCAACCAGCGCAAGCTCCTCAATTTTGGACACAGCGCCGGGCACGCCGTCGAGGCCTGCGAGCACTTTGAGCTCGGACACGGCAACTGCGTTTCAATCGGCATGGGCATCATCACGCGCGCCGCGGCCCTGCACGGCATTTGCGATGCTGCACTGCCCGATCGTATTGAGGAACTCTGCGCCCGCCATGGCCTCAAGACCCGCTGCGACCTAGATGCCGATACCGTCTTTGCCGAGGCGCTCCACGACAAGAAGCGCGCGGGTGACACCATCGATCTAGTGATTCCGCACGGCATTGGCCGCTGCAGCATCGACCGCACACCGCTTTCCACTTTCCACGAACTCATTGCCGAGGGCCTCGGCCAGAAGGGAGACGCATCCGCATGCTAGCCCGCATCACCCCGTCCCCGCTCAAGGGCACCGTTCCCGCCATCGCGTCCAAGTCGATGGCGCATCGCCTGATCATCTGCGCTGCGCTTGCCAACGGCGAGACACACGTCACCTGCAACACCACCTGCGCCGACATCGAGGCTACGGTGCGCTGCCTTACGGCCCTGGGGGCTCGCATCGAGACCGTCGAGGACGGCTTCCAGGTCCACCCCACCATGAAGAGTGTTGAGTTTGGCCTGCTCAAGGCCCTTGCCGGCAGCACGCTTGACTGCGGTGAAAGTGGATCCACGCTCCGCTTTATGTTGCCCGTCGCCTGCGCGCTGGGCGCAGAAGCAACTTTTGTGGGTCAGGGGCGCTTGGGCGCCCGCCCGCTCTCCCCGCTCTCGGACGAGATCATCGCCGCCGGCTGCGACCTACAGGGTCTGGGCGGTTTTCCGCTCAAGACGAGCGGCCGCATGCGCCCGGGCACCTTTGTGCTACCGGGCAACGTGAGCTCGCAGTACATCTCGGGCCTGCTGCTGGCAGCCCCGCTGCTGGCCCAGCCCTCCTGCGTGCAGGTAACCGGCCTCATCGAGAGCCGCCCCTACATCAACCTGACGATACAGGCCATGAAGGCCTTTGGCGTCGAGGTCAACGTCGAGCGCATTCCGGCCAAGGACGGCCAGCCCGAGGTCACGAACTTCCGCGTGAGCAGTGGCTCGTACCGCACGCCCGGCAGCGTGGCCGTCGAGGGCGACTGGTCCAACGCCGCCTTTTGGCTGTGCGCCGGCGCCATCGGTACCGACCCAATCACCGTCGAGGGCGTGTCGCTAAGCTCCGCACAGGGCGACCGTAACGTGCTTGCCGCGCTTTCGCGCTTTGGCGCCCGCATCGTGCGCTCCACCAACGCCGCCACCGTGCAGTCCGACAAGCTCGCCGGCTTTGAGATGAGTGCCCACGACATTCCGGACCTGGTGCCCGTCATCTCGGCCGTGGCCTCGCTGGCACAGGGCCGCACCTTTATCCGCGATTGTGCCCGTCTGCGCATCAAGGAATCCGACCGCTTGGTCACCACCACCCGCGAGCTCACCGCGCTGGGCGCGCAGGTGCGCATTGCCGGCGACGACCTCATCATCAAGGGCGTCGACGCCTTTACCGGCGGCGAGGTCGATTCGCACAACGACCATCGCATCGCCATGATGGCCGCTATCGCCGCGAGCCGCGCCACCGGCGAGGTCGTGATCCACGGTGCCGAGGCCGTCAACAAGTCCTATCCCGATTTCTTCGACCACTACCGCCTGCTGGGCGGCAAGGTCACACTCGAGGAGGAATAGCATGTCCTCGACCTTTGGCAACGTCTTGCACTTAAGCATCTTCGGCCAGTCGCACTCCCCCGCCATCGGCTGCTCCCTCGATGGCATCCCGGCGGGCATCGCTGTTGACCAGGAGCGGCTGCAGGCCTTCCTTGACCGTCGTGCCCCCGGTCGCGACGAGACCGCGACCAAACGCCGCGAGGCCGACGCCGCCCACATCATCGCCGGTGTGGTCGATGGACATACCACCGGCGCGCCCATCGCCGCGATTATCGAGAACACCAACACGCGCTCCAAGGATTACTCCGAGCTGCGCCGCAAGCCCCGCCCCGGACATGCGGACTTCCCTGCGCGCGTGAAGTATCACAACATGCACGATGTCGCCGGTGGCGGTCATTTCTCCGGCCGCCTAACGGCCCCCTTATGCATCGCCGGCGGCATTGCGCTGCAGGCACTCGAGGCCCGCGGCATTCAGGTCATGGCGCACGTCGCGCAGATCGGCGGCATCTCCGACCTGCCGATGGACGACATGGTCTATCGCGAGGCCGACCGCAAGGCGATCCTTACGAACGATCTGCCGTGCATTGACGCCGCCGCAGCCGGCCGCATGCGCGAGGAAATCCTAGCCGCGCGCGACGAACTCGACAGCATCGGCGGCATCGTGGAGTGCGGCATTTACGGGCTTCACGCGGGCATCGGCGACCCCATGTTCGACGGCATCGAGAACCGCATCGCGCAGATCGCGTTTGGCATTCCCGCCGTAAAGGGCGTGGAGTTTGGCATGGGCTTTGCCGTGGCCGCCATGCGCGGCAGCGAGAACAATGATCCGTATCGCATCGATGCCGAGACCGGCGAGATCGAGGTCGAGTCCAACAACGCCGGCGGCATCCTGGGCGGTATTTCGACCGGCGCTCCCGTCATGTGGCGCATGGCCGTAAAGCCGACGCCCTCAATTGGCCGCGAGCAGCAGACGGTGGACATGGACGCTATGGAAAATGCCGAGCTCTCGGTCCACGGCCGCCACGATCCCTGCATCGTCCCCCGAGCTGTCCCCGTAGCCGAAGCAGCCGCCGCCCTCGCCATCTGGGACGCCCTCCTCGAAGACGCCGCCCAGCGCTAACTACCCACCCCTCAACATCCCCCGACACGTGAAAGGGGTCTCCATGGACCTTGCCGATATTCGCCAGACCATCGATGGCATCGACACCACGCTCCTCAACAGCTTTGTCGAGCGCATGGACATTGCCACCGAGGTCGCCAAGTCAAAAATCGAGATGGGCAAGGCCGTCTTCGACCCCGCCCGCGAGCGCTCCAAGCTCAACAACCTCGCCAGCCGCGCGCCCGAGCGCTACGAGGCACAGACCATCGCCCTGTTCCGTCTCCTCATGAGCATGAGCAAGGCCGAGCAGCAGCGCTACATCAACGAGCTCAAGGGCATCACGGTGTCGCAAAAAGCCCATGCCACGGCCGCAGCCTTTGACACACCCTTTCCCCAGACGGCCACCGTCGCCTGCCAGGGTGTCGAAGGCGCCTACAGCCAGATCGCCGCGTGCAAACTCTTCGACGTGCCCGACATCGCGTTTTTCGAGACCTTCGAAGGCGTTATGCGCGCCGTGCGTGACGGCTTCTGCGAGTTTGGCGTGCTGCCCATCGAAAACTCAACCGCCGGCTCGGTCAACGCCGTCTACGACTTGCTCGCCCAGTTCGACTTCCACATCGTGCGTTCGCTGCGCCTCAAGATCGATCACAACCTGCTCGTCAAGCCCGGCACCAAGCTCGCAGACGTGCGCGAGGTCTACAGCCATGGCCAAGCCATTGCCCAGTGCGCCGGCTTTATCGAGGCCCACGGCCTGCACGCCACCAAGTACCCCAACACCGCCATGTCGGCCGAGATGGTCGCCAACTCCGAACGCACCGACGCCGCCGCCATCGCCTCGCGCAGCTGTGCGGCACTCTACGGCCTAGAGGTGTTGGAGCCCAACATCCAGGACTCGGACAACAACTACACGCGTTTTGTCGTCATCAGCCGCGAGCCGCGCGTCTACCCCGGCGCCAACCGTACCTCGCTCATGATCACCACGGCCAACGAACCGGGCGCGCTCTATCGCGTACTCGAGCGCTTCTATGCGCTCAATATCAACCTCATCAAGCTCGAGAGCCGCCCCATCCCCGGCCGCGACTTTGAGTTTATGTTCTACTTTGATCTGGACTGCCCCTTTGGCAGCAAGGCCCTCGACGACCTGCTCGATTCCATCGACGACGTGTGCGAGAGCTTCACCTACTTTGGCAGCTACACGGAGGTGCTCTAGATGACCGATACCGCCGCAACCCGCCCCTACGGTGTGCTGGGCCGCGTGCTGGGCCACAGCTACACCCCGACCATCTACAAAGAGCTCGCTGGGCTCGATTACGTGCGATTTGAGCGCGAGCCCGAGGACCTCGCGGCCTTTATGACGGGTAAAGAATGGGAAGGCACCAACGTGACCATCCCCTACAAACGCGCCGTCATGAACTACCTGGACGAGCTGAGCCCGCTCGCCGAGCGCATGGGCAACGTCAACACCATCACGCGCCTGCCCGACGGGCGCCTGCGCGGCGACAACACCGACTACTTTGGTTTTCAGTGCCTGGTCGAGGAGCTGGGGGTTGAGGTTACCGGCAAGAAGGTCCTCGTGCTTGGCGCTACCGGTGGTGCCGGCACCACGGCAAGCATGGTGCTCGGCGACCTTGGCGCCACCGTGGTGCCCGTGGGCCGCACGAGCGAGGTCAACTACGGCAACATCGCGCAGCAGTCCGACGCCGCCCTACTCGTCAACTGCACGCCCGCCGGCATGTTCCCCCATTGCCCCGACGCGCCTTGCACGCTCGAAGGGCTCGATGCGCTCGAAGGCGTTATCGACATTGTCTACAACCCCGCCCGCACGGGCCTGATGCTCGAGGCCGAGCGCCGCGGTATCCCCTGCATCGGCGGTCTGCTGATGCTCGTGGCCCAAGCGGCACAGGCTGTTGAGCGCTACACCGGCCAGGTCACCCCGCGCAAGCGCATCCTGGATGTAACGGAGCGCTTGTCACGCCGCGAACAGAACATCGCGCTGATCGGCATGCCGGGCTCGGGCAAGACCCGCGTGGGTGAGCAGATTGCCCTGCTCACGGGTCGCGAGCACATCGACCTGGACCGCGCCCTCGAGGAACGCCTCGACATGCCCTGCGCCGACTTTATCGTCGAGCGCGGCGAGGCGGCCTTCCGCGAACAGGAGACGGCGGCGCTGTCCGACATCTCCAAGCGCAGCGGCCTGGTGCTCTCCACCGGCGGCGGCGTGGTCACGCGCGACGAGAACTACCCGCTGCTGCACCAAAACAGCCAGATCGTGATGCTCAACCGCAAGCTCGACGAGCTCGCCCACAAGGGCCGCCCCATCACCGCGCGCGACGGCATCGATAAGCTGGCCGAACAGCGCATGCCACACTACCGCGCCTGGGCCGACTACATCATCGACTCACGCGACTGCGCCGCCAACACCGCCCAAGCCCTCCTCGACACCCTCCCACCCGCCCTCTAACCAAAACCACCACAAAGGGGACAAGCACCTTTGTGGTGGTTTTCCAACCGCAAAGGAAGCAACCATGAAAGCACTCGTCATCAACGGCCCCAACCTCAACATGCTCGGCATTCGCGAGCCGGGCATCTATGGCAGCGACAACTACGACCGCTTAGTGCAGATCTGCCAGGAGGCGGGTGCCGCACAGGGCTTCGACGAGGTCGAGGTCTTCCAGTCTAACCACGAGGGCAACATCGTCGACAAGATTCAGGAGGCCTACGGCCGGGTCGACGGCATCGTCATCAACCCGGCCGCCTACACACATACGAGCGTGGCAATCCTTGACGCCCTCAAGGCCGTCGCCATCCCTGCCGTCGAGGTGCACATCAGCGCCGTAGAGACGCGCGAGGACTTCCGCCAGGTGAGCTATGCACGCCTAGCCTGCTTCGCCACCATCACCGGCGAGGGCCTGCAAGGCTACGCCCACGCGCTGGAGCTGCTGAGGGAACGTCTCGAAAAGTAGCCTCGCGAGCAGATCCATCAACGCGATTCACACGCTAATAATGCCAGTGCCGCCAGCAGCAACCTCGCTACTGGCGGCACTTTATTACTGGCATATAATCATTGCAGTCACACAACGTCTGGAGACGCGCATGTTAAGCATCCATCTGGGGGATTACCCCGGTTCCATCTACGATACCGAAACCTATTTTAGGAACTCATACTTGGACTCATGGTTCGAAGACCCTATGGCCGCACAGATTATTAAAAGCGTGGACGGATCAGAGCTCATCGGTCCCCACAACATCGTAAGCAAACAGCTGGGCTCGATCACCCCACTCGAACTGTCCGGCGGCGTTAAGACGCTGCTGCTGGTGCGCAATCTCCCAAATATGGTGTTCAACGCATCCACCTGCGGAGACAACTGTGCCCGCTGGCTACTCAAGATCGGCAAAGAGCAGGATGTGCTGGTGACCTTATACCACATCATGAAATTCCCCTGGAAGAGCTTTGAAATCCGCATTGAAAACGATGGCCGCATCGTCAGAAACATGCAGGAGTTTGTCGGCGCCACGAATGACTTTTTGGATGTTGATGAGTAATGAAGGGAACGCATACCGTTGTCGTAGAGCGTGCAAAGGTCAAATACACACTCACGTTTAAGCGCAATATTTCCTTTATACGCGGCAACAGCGGCACGGGTAAAACGACGCTCATCTCGATGATTCGCGACTACAACGACCGAGGACCGGAAAGCGGCGTTGCACTCAGTTGCGACGTGCCTTGCGAAACGCTTTCCGGCAGACGCTGGGAGCGCGAGCTATCGATCATCGAAGATTCAATCGTCTTTCTAGATGAGGGTAACGAGTTTATCTACTCAAAGGACTTCGCCAAAGCCGTCAACGGCTCGTCCAACTATTTTGTTCTGATATCTCGTCGCGATGCCAACGAGCTCCCCTACAGCGTTGATGAAATCCTAAAGCTAGTCAACACGACAAGTAAAACAATCAATGGCCGCAAGAGCGACAGGCGCTTCTACTCGGTGACCAAGCCGCTATATGACCACACGGCAAGTATGCTGTATCAGGATCTAAATGTTGGATTCGAGGTACCCGACGCCGTAGTTGTCGAGGATAGCAAATCTGGCTATCAATTCTACGACGCTCTTTGCAACCGGCTCAGGATCCCCTGCTATACCGCCACCGGCGTAGCAAATCTAAAGCGGACAATTCACGAATGCCCCGAGCAAAACGTTCTTGCCATTGGAGACGGCGCAGCGTTTGGTCCCTACATCGAAAAGGTGCTCGGACAGCGCGTTTACAAGAACGTTCGCTTGTTCCTCCCGGAATCATTTGAGTGGACACTTCTGCAATCTGGCCTCATTCCCAGTAACGACATTCCAAAAATCCTCAAGGACCCTTCGAGCTATATCGAAAGTCGCAAGTACCTAAGTTGGGAGCGATTCTTCACCGACGTATTGATCAAGTACTCGACAGACACTC
This sequence comes from Collinsella sp. AM42-18AC, assembly GCF_003467965.1. Taxonomy (NCBI): domain Bacteria; kingdom Bacillati; phylum Actinomycetota; class Coriobacteriia; order Coriobacteriales; family Coriobacteriaceae; genus Collinsella; species Collinsella sp. AM42-18AC. The sequence continues at coordinate 13,976 of NZ_QSFY01000006.1, read as the reverse complement.
GCTACGCCTACAGAAAGGCAAAGCTCAATGAGCAGTACCTGAGGCCGCAGGCGATGAATGCAATTGCAAGCGTCTTGCCCGAGTGCCTGAAGGCAGACTAGACAGACTAGATATAGTGGGGAGGGCCAAGTTGGTCCTCCCCGTTTTTGTTACGCCTTCTTGATCACGTACGCCAACCCTATGTCGCACCCGCAGCGCACAATCGACGCAAAGAGCCATGGTACTGGCAGCGTTAAAAGCAACGGCATCGTCTGCCAAGGGATAAACCAGTCAACCGCATGAAAGGCAAAGACGGCAAGGCTTGCCTGTCCGCAGAACGCTCGCACCACCGCTTCGGCCTAAACGTATACCCGGCAAGAATAAAGAACACCGGCATGTGAAAAAGCCCAGACCACCAAGCGGTCCGGGCTTAATAAACGATGGTGCTCCATGGCGGATTCGAACCGTCGACCTTGGGATTAGAAGTCCCCTGCTCTATCCAACTGAGCTAATGGAGCAAATAACCGCACGCCCAGCCAAACAATTCGGCCAAGCGCAAGTAATTATAACCTAGTTGAACTGCTCGCGATACGCCTTGCAGACCTCACTGACCGGGCCGTCCATGCGAAGGTCACCCTTCTCAATCCAAACGGCACGCTGGCAGATGCGCTCAACCTGCTCCATGGAGTGCGAAACGAACAGAACCGTCACGTCACCGCTCTGGATAAAGTGCTGGATGCGGGCCTCGCACTTCTGCTGGAAGAACACATCACCGACGGACAGCGTCTCGTCAACGATCAGAATATCGGGCTCGGTAATCGTCGCGATTGCAAAGGCGATACGCGCCACCATGCCCGAGGAGAAGTTCTTAAGCGGCATATCGACAAAGTTCTGCAGCTCAGCGAACTCAATAATGCCGTCAAAGTTGGCGTCGATGAACTCCTTGGTATAGCCGAGCAGGGCGCCGTTCAGATAGATGTTCTCGCGGGCGGTCAGCTCGGGGTCAAAGCCGGCGCCAAGCTCAATCAGCGGCGCGATGTTACCGTGCACCTTAACGCTGCCCTCGCTAGGCTCAAGAACGCCAGCGATAATCTTGAGCATCGTAGACTTGCCGGAGCCATTGGTGCCGACCAGACCCACAACCTCGCCGCGATGAATATCAAACGAGATGTGCTTAAGCGCCCTAAACTCCTCAAAGAACAGCTCGTGCTTGGCAAGCTTAATGAAGTACTCCTTGAGGTTGGTCAGCGACTCGGACGCCATGTTAAAGATCATGGTGACGTCGTCGACCTCGACAGCCAGAGGCTGCTCGCTGTAATCAACAACAGATTCAGTCATCACAGCACTCCTTAGATGTAGAGGATAAATTTGCGCTCGGACTTATGGAACACGGTATAGCCAATAATAAGCGCAAGAACCGCCCAAGCGACGCACATACCAAACGTCATAAGCGAGGGCGTAGTCTGGAACAGGAAGATATCGCGCATAAACTGCAGGTAGTTGAACATGGGGTTCGCATACATCAAGATACGCACGAGATGCGGCATTTGCGCAATATAGTCAGTCGTCCAGAAGATGGGCGTAATGTAAGTCCACGCCGTAATGACGACGCTCCACAGATGCATAACGTCGCGGAAGAAGACCGTAAGGGCAGAGAGCATCATGCCCAGGCCCATGCAGAAGCACATAAGCAGCAGCAGGCAAACCGGCAGCAGAATAAGGTGCCAAGAAGGCATAACGCGGAACCACAGCATGACGATGGCGACGGCGACCAGCGAGAAGGCAAAGTTGACCAGCGAGAAGAGCACCTTCTGCACCGGGAAGACCCAGCGGTGCACCTTAACCTTCTTGAGCAGAGGGGCAGCGCCCACGATCGACGTCAGGGCCTGGTTAGTAGACTCGGACATGACGGCAAAGGTAATGTTACCCACGATCAAGTACAGCGGGTACATCTCGGGCGTCATTGAGCCATTGCGGCCCTGGCCAAAAATCGTCGAGAACACGATGGCCATGACGATCATCATCAGCAGCGGGTTGAGCACCGACCATGCGACGCCCAGAACGCTACGGCGATACTTGATCTTAAAATCCTTGGTAACCAGCTGACGAAGGATAAACGCGTCCTTCTCAAATTCGTTCTTAGCAAACGTCGCAGGCAGACTGCGAGCTTCTTGTTGCTTTGTCTGATCCGACACGGATGCAACTCCTTTACTCGTAATCGTTGACAAACGAACAGTATAGACCCGACGGCCATGCAAACGATTCGCGCAGCAAAACTGGAGAACTAACCCACATCTTAGGATGCCAGGCCCAAACGGCTATACTTTCTAGGATTGAATGTATAAGGAGCATTAAGTGAATTCTGAATCCATCGCCGTCATCATCCCTTGCTACAACGAAGCGCTCACGATCGGTAAGGTCATCGACGACTTTCACCGCGAGCTTCCGCAGGCGACGGTCTATGTCTATGACAACAACTCGTCGGACGATACCTCACGCATTGCCACCGAGCACGGCGCCACAGTCCGCTTTGAGCCCCGTCAGGGAAAGGGCAACGTGTGCCGCCAGATGTTTCGCGATATCGACGCCGATTGCTACCTGATGGTCGACGGAGACGACACCTACCCCGCCGAGGCGGCCAAGGCCCTCTGCGAGCCCATCCTAAACGGCACGGCCGACATGACCGTAGGCGATCGCCTTTCCAACGGCACCTACGCCGAGGAGAACAAGCGTGCCTTCCACGGCTTTGGCAATAATCTGGTCCGCGCCATGATCAAGTGGATCTATGGCTACAGCTTCGATGACGTCATGACAGGCTACCGCGCCATGAGCCGCCCGTTCGTTAAAACCTTCCCTGTGCTTTCCGAGGGCTTCCAGATCGAAACCGAGCTCTCGATCCACGCCGTCGACCACCGTTGGCGCATCAAAGACGTGCCCATCGAGTACCGCGACCGTCCGGAAGGCTCCGAGTCCAAGCTCAATACCGTGAGCGACGGCATTAAAGTCGTTGCGATGATCGGCACGCTATTCAAGGACTACCGCCCGCTGAAGTTCTTCGGCCTCGTCGCGCTTCTATTCGCGATTATCGGCCTGGTTTTGGGCATTCCTATCTTTGTTGAGTACTTTCAGACCGGTCTGGTCCCGCGTTTCCCCACTGCCATGCTTGCTGCATCGTTTATGTTCCTCTGTGGTCTGAGCCTTGCAACCGGATTCATCCTGGATTCTGTGGCAAAGGTCGAAAAAAAGCAGTGGGAGGTCAACGTGTACAGCAAATACGCCTACGATGACCAGCCCGGCAAGTCCGCCACCGAGACAAGCGAGAGGTAGATCTTCCACAGAATACTATTGGCACCACTGCGCCGATAGCCACCAACAAGAAAAGCCGCCGTTAGCAAGCGGCGGCTTTTGCTCTCGAAAAGTTAATAGCGACTAGAGCGTCTTGAGGTACTCCCCCAGCTCTTCCTCCCAGTCGGGCATGTGGAAGCCCGCGGCCTCGAGCCTGGACAGGTCGAGCGCGGAGTGGACCGGGCGCGGGGCGATGGGGCCCGCGGCGTTCGCGTAGTAGTCGGCGGTCGATACCGGCAAGACCTTCTCCCCGTTGCCGTTGGCTGCCTCGAAGACGGCGCGGGCGATGTCCGCCCAGCTCCTCACGGCCCCGGAGCCGGTGCAGTCGTAGGTGCCGTAGGGGGCCTTCACGTCCAGCACATGGAAGATGGCCGCGGCCATGTCGCGCGTGAAGGTCAGGCGGCCCAGCTGGTCGTCCACGACGGTGACCTGCTCGAGCTTGTCCTCGGGGTCGGCTACGCGGTCGGACAGTCCCCTCATGGTCTTGACGAAGTTGCGGCCCTCGCCGATGACCCAGGAGCTGCGCATGATGTAGTGGCGCGGGCAGCCGGCCACGGCGATGTCTCCGGCGGCCTTGGTCTGGCCGTAGACGGACAGCGGGCTGAGGGGCTCGTCCTCGGTATGGACCTCGGCGGTGCCGTCGAAGACGTAGTCGCTGGACACGTGGACCAGG
>NZ_QSFY01000006.1:0-9969 GCF_003467965.1 Collinsella sp. AM42-18AC | reverse complement strand
CTTCACGTCCAGCACATGGAAGATGGCCGCGGCCATGTCGCGCGTGAAGGTCAGGCGGCCCAGCTGGTCGTCCACGACGGTGACCTGCTCGAGCTTGTCCTCGGGGTCGGCTACGCGGTCGGACAGTCCCCTCATGGTCTTGACGAAGTTGCGGCCCTCGCCGATGACCCAGGAGCTGCGCATGATGTAGTGGCGCGGGCAGCCGGCCACGGCGATGTCGCCGGCGGCCTTGGTCTGGCCGTAGACGGACAGCGGGCTGAGGGGCTCGTCCTCGGTATGGACCTCGGCGGTGCCGTCGAAGACGTAGTCGCTGGACACGTGGACCAGGGTGATGCCGTGCCCGGCGCAGGTGCGGGCGAGAAGGGCCGGCCCGGTCGCGTTGGCCTTCCAGGCGGTCACGCGGCCCTCGGGGGTCTCCGCTTTATCCACGGCCGTGTAGGCGCCGCAGTTGATGACGGTGCCGTAGAGCGACCAGTCGTACTGATCGTAGGCCTCCGGGTCTGACATGTCGAAGGTGTCGATGTCGCAGAAGTCGAAGTCCTTGGCGACCCCGCGCTCCTCGGCCAGCGCGCGCACCGCGCGGCCCAGCTGGCCGTTGCAGCCGGTGACGAGCGTCCTCTTGGGCGCCATGGGGACGACGTCGGCGAGCATCGGGTGGTTGAGGTCCGCCTCGGAGACGGTGGCCTCGTCGAGCGGGATGGGCCACTGGATGGCGAGCTCGGGGTCGGCGAGGTTCACGAAGGTGTAGGTCCTCTTGAGCTCAAGGGACCAGTGGGCGTCCACCAGGTAGGTGTAGGCGGTGCCGTCCTCCAGGGCCTGGAAGGAGTTGCCCACGCCGCGCGGGACGTAGATGGCCTTGCTCGGGTCCAGCACGGTCGTGTAGACCTTCCCGTAGGTGGCGCTGCCCTCGCGCAGGTCCACCCATGCGCCGAAGACCGAGCCGCGGGCCACGGAGATGAACTTGTCCCAGGGTTCGGCGTGGATGCCGCGGGTGACGCCCCTCTTGTCGTTATAGGAGATGTTGTTCTGGACGACCCTGAGGTCGGGGATGCCCAGAGAGGTCATCTTGGCGCGCTGCCAGTTCTCCTTGAACCAGCCGCGCGAGTCGCCGTGGACGGCCAGGTCGACGACCTTCAGGCCCACGATGCCGGTCTCGGTGGCGGAGAGGTCCTTCTCGAATGCGATGTCTGCCATGTGGGAAAAGCTCCAATCGAAGAGGTTGGGTAACCGGGGGCGCCCGCGCGGGGACGCAGGATCATCCCCATGCCCTGCGGCCCCGCGCGGGCGCCCCGCGGTGCGGTTCGCCGGGATGCGGTCTACTGGCCCTGTGCGCGGTAGCGCGCCTCGGTGGCCTCCTTGGCCGGGCGCCACCAGGACTCGTTCTCGACGTACCAGTCGATGGTGGCCTTGAGGCCCTCGGCGAAGTCGGTGTGCGCCGGCCTCCAGCCGAGCTCGCGCTGGAGCTTCGTGGAGTCGATGGCGTAGCGGCGGTCGTGGCCGGGGCGGTCGGCGACCCAGTCGAAGTCCTCGGGGTCGCGGCCCATGGCCTCGAGGATCATGCGCAGGACGGTGATGTTGTTCTTCTCCCCATTGGCGCCGATGAGGTAGGTCTCCCCCATCCGGCCCTTGGTGAGGATGTCCCAGACGGCCGAGGAGTGGTCCTCGGTGTGGATCCAGTCGCGGACGTTCTCGCCCTTCCCGTAGAGCTTGGGGCGGACGCCGTCGATGATGTTGGTGATCTGCCTGGGGATGAACTTCTCCACGTGCTGGTAGGGGCCGTAGTTGTTGGAGCAGTTGGAGATCGTGGTGCGAAGCCCGTAGGTGCGGGTCCACGCGCGCACGAGCATGTCGGAGCTGGCCTTGGTGCTCGAGTACGGCGAGGACGGGTGGTACGGCGTCTCCTCGGTGAACTTCGCCGGGTCGTCGAGCGCCAGGTCGCCGTAGACCTCGTCGGTGGAGACGTGGTGGTAGCGGACGCCGTATTTGCGGACGGCCTCCAGCAGGCAGAAGGTGCCCTCGACGTTGGTGCGCAGGAAGGGCTCGGGGTCCGCGATGGAGTTGTCGTTGTGGGACTCCGCGGCGTAGTGCACGATGGCGTCGTGGCCCGGGACGATGCGGTCCAGCAGCTCGGCGTCGCAGATGTCGCCCACGACGAGCTCCACGCGGTCGGAGGGCAGGCCGGCGATGTTCTCGGGGTTGCCGGCGTAGGTCAGCTTGTCCAGGACGGTGACGTGCACGCTGGGGTGGTTATTGACCACGTAGTGCACGAAGTTGCTGCCGATGAAGCCGCAGCCGCCCGTGACGATGATATTCTTGGGTTCAAAGATCTCAGACATGAAAATCCAATCTGAAGCATGTACAGCTTCTTTAGTATGCCGCAGGAAGTGACGCCGCGGCACTATTCAACAAAACTATCGGACATTTCGGCATGCGATAAGAGCCATAACCTTCGCAGAATTACTTCCCCTACAAAACGCCTCCGGAATGCAGTCTTTGTCGTAACGGAAGACCGAATTCCCAGTTTTATCGCGTAAGTACTTATAGAAGAAGTCCTCCCAGCTTTTAAACTTCTCACTGTTTATAAAGGCTTCTGGGGTTTCCAAAACCGCCTTAACATCTAACCGTGAAATTACGCCGGAGCTCAGCAGAAGCCACTCGAATGACTCGGGAAGACAAACCGTAACAGTATCGCGGTGAATGTCTTGCAGCTTAAGGACGCGGTCCGCATAGCACCCAAATGCCGCTCCGTCCGCGACAACAAACACGCGATCGTCGAAATGCTGATCCAACCAGCCCAAAATCGCGCTGTTCGTCATGGCCGAAGCGCAGGTAAGCTCACTGTCAGCGAAATGCCGTTCAAAGAACTGGAAACCAGACTTACTGTCCTCGCATAGAAGGATAGAAAAGTCCTGTTTTGGCGCCGACCGGGAAATAGCATAACGATGATTTCCGCGATCTTGATAAACAGGGACGAAGGAATGGTATTTTCCGCTCGTCTTAATCTTGTAAATCTCATCCACGCTATACGGAAGATTGAGGAAATCAGCCCTTGAGATCAGCACGAAATAATTCGAGGAATACAGCACATGATGGGCAAACTCATCAGAATGGATCTCTTTTAAGCCCTCATCGACAAATACAATCGAGTCATGAACGGACGAAAGCTGGTTTCGCCAATCATAATCGGTCAGGGCGACACAGGGACAATCGCATTGCAAGGAGACACCCGACTGCTCGCCCGTTCGCATGTAGTCTGCGACCATGTCAAACAGTGTCGTCTTACCCGTGCCACTATCGCCACGCACAATAGTGATGTTCCGCTTGATGGTAAATGTGTACTTAGTTCCCCTGCGGCGGGAAATCTTAACGAGATGCGAACCGTTCATAAGCAGTACCTACAGATACGGAATCGACTCGTGAATCAATTCGGCCATGTTGTGAACGATTCGGCCGCTATTCACGACTTTAATTTTAAAATCCTCGCGACCAAAGTCCATCACATGATAGAGATTCACAACGAGCTTGCGGTCTTTCGCCATGTCAAGAATCCACTTGGCACAGTTGTCACCACAGGTAGAGGCGTTAAAAATATGCTTACGATCAAATCTCATAAGCAGCAGCGTTTTCACGCCACCAGAAAGCTGGAGTGGGGAGATGGATCCAAGCACGGGGCTTTCGATAACGTTTTCGGAGACAACATCCGATCGATCGACATCTTTAATTATCGAGACTGCATAGGGATCCGTAATCCAAGTAGACCGGTAAGAGTTTTTGAAATATGTCGCTGTGTTGTAAATCGCTTCTGGCATATCGCCAAAGTAGACGCTTAACACATCCACTCCCAATCATATTATCTTTATGGTCAACGTAATCATAACGAAAGGGGCCACCAGATAAACGGTGACCCCTAAAAGAAAACAAGCTGGCGCTAGTACTCGCGCGGGCTGTTGACGATCTCGCCGGCGGCGACCTTCTTCAGGTGCTGCCCGTAGACCGACTTGCCGTAGGCCTTGGCGGCCTCCTCGAGCTCAGCAGTGGTGATCCAGCCGTTCTCCCAGGCGATCTCCTCGGGGACGGACACGGGCAGGTCCTGGGAGTGCTCGACGGCGCGGACGAACTCCGCGGCCTCGTGCAGGCTCTCCATGGTGCCGGTGTCCAGCCACGCGTAGCCTCGGCCGAGGGTGACGACGGACAGCGTCCCCTCCTCCAGGTACATCTGGTTGAGCGTGGTGATCTCCAGCTCGCCGCGCGCGGACGGCTCCACCCTATGTGCCTTGGCGGCGACATCGCCCGGGTAGAAGTACAGGCCGGTAACGGCGTAGGAGCTCTTGGGCTGGGCGGGCTTCTCCTCGATGGAGACGGCCCTGCCCTCGCCGTCGAACTCCACGACGCCGAAGCGCTCGGGGTCGTCCACGTGGTAGCCGAAGACCGTGGCGCGGCCCGACTCGGCGTTCTGGACGGCGCGCGTCAGGTGGCGCGACAGGCCGTTGCCGTAGAAGATGTTGTCGCCGAGCACCAGGGCGCACGGCTCCCCGTCGATGAACTCCTCGCCGATGGTGAAGGCCTGGGCCAGGCCGTCCGGCGAGGGCTGCTCGGCGTAGGAAAGGTTCACGCCGTAGCGTGAGCCGTCCCCGAGCAGGCGCTCGAAGTTGGGCAGGTCGGTCGGCGTGGAGATGACCAGGATGTCGCGGATGCCCGCCAGCATGAGGGTGGACAGCGGGTAGTAGATCATGGGCTTGTCGTAGACCGGCAGCAGCTGCTTGGAGGTCACGAGCGTGAGCGGGTACAGGCGGGTGCCGGACCCGCCGGCGAGGATGATGCCTTTCATAAAAATCCTCTCGATTGACAATCGTTGAGCAAAAGCCGCTGATTACAGATGCATAGTTAATTAAATTATACGCACCGGCAGCAACCTCCCCGTCTTCTTATTTAAATCGGACAGCAGAAACACGCAACTCTTTCTGCATTTCTAGCGAGGCAACAAATGAAAAAGTACAATGGGCAGTGTCCAACAAACGAAAGGCAGACAATGCGAGTCGAAACAACCGGAGTATGCAGAGGAAACTGGAAAATCTACCAGCAGCTTATGATTGAAGGCATCCATAAAGGCTCCAGCGTAACAGCCCAAGCGGCTACAAACGACAACCGCTGCTTACCTTTATCCCTCCTAAAATTCCGGGACAATGGTTGTGACTCGAACTCATACGTCCTTGTACTCCCCGATCCCGATGCCCGCACCATCAAAATTGAGTTTTGCGAAATCGGCCAAGACGGTCGTACCCTGAGCAGCGACTCCCTTTCACTCAATTGCAAGAACATCAAATGGGAGTCGCGCCTTAACTACAAAATTAAACCTGACATGTGCAGTAAACTCCGAAACTACGATGACGTTTCAGAGTTTGACATGGCAACGATTGATTTCTGGCAGTGCATCGAAGATTCAAGCGACTACATCCTTAGGTGCACGGTGAGAACGCCGTATCGTAGCGACTCCCAAATCAAACTTCGCTGCCTCGATCGAACCCTCAATGAAGTTGATTTGAGCATCGTCAATTTCGGTTCGAATGTAACAAGCGTTGGATTTACGTCTGAGAAAAAGCAGCTTGAAACGCAGCTCTCAATTCGAATGCCAAAGGCGTTCGATCGTTACTACTTTATTATTGACGATCAAAATCACCCATCATTCAGTGCATTCGAATGCTTAACACCCGATAAGCTAGGCTTGCTTCTTGAGGAGACCAACTTTCTCTTTACCCATGCGCAGTTTGACCCTGAATACCCCGAATGGTTCACGGATCATAAGGCAACTATCGGCGCTCTGGAGAAGCAGAGAAAAATCGTCTTCAACAGCGCTCCGAAGTTCAGCATTATTGTCCCTCTATACAACACACCCATTTCGTTCTTTAACGATATGGCCGAATCCGTAAAAAACCAGTCTTATGCAAACTGGGAGCTCATCCTAGTTAATGCAAGTCCTGACAATCAGGAACTAAAGGCTCGCGTTGAGCAGGAGACGGCCCACGACAACAGAATTAAATCAATTAACCTTACCGAGAATAAGGGCATTTCCGAAAACACAAACGCCGGCGTTGCCATCGCTTCGGGTGATTTCGTTAGCTTCTTTGACCATGACGATATTCTTGAACCGGACTTGTTGTTCTCATATGCCGAGGCAATTGAAAACAATGATGACGTCGATCTTCTTTATTGTGATGAAGATAAACTCATGCCCGATGGAATGCTAGCGCAGCCGTTCTTTAAGCCGGATTTCAATATCGATCTGCTCAGAAACAATAACTATATCTGCCATATGCTTACCATCCGTAAGTCTCTGCTTGACACTCTAGAACCGAACACGAAAGAGTTCGATGGAGCACAGGATCATAATCTGACTCTCCACGCCGTGGAAAAGGCAAGGAAAGTTCATCATGTTGCAAAGGTTCTATATCACTGGCGCCTAAGCGAGACCTCCACCGCAGCAAATGCCGATAGCAAGCCGTATGCCACTATCGCAGGTATCAAAGCGGTCCAGAGTCATTTGGACAGGCTTGGGCTCAATGCGAAGGTCGAACAAGCGCGTCGTCCCTTTACATATAAAGTAACCTACGCTGTGCCAGATTCCCATCCACTCGTGTCAATTATCATTCCAACTAAAGACCACGCCAACATTCTGGACAACTGCATTAAGTCAATTGTTGAGAAATCAACGTACGACAATTTCGAGCTTGTCATAATCGAAAACAACAGCACAGAAAAGGAGACGTTCGATTATTACGATAAGTTGCAAGCAAAATATCCTGACATCGTTCGTCTTGTAACTTGGAAGCACGAATTCAATTTCTCCAAGCTCATGAACTTTGGCGTTGCTCACGCCAAGGGCGACTATCTCTTGCTGTTGAATAACGATACTGAGGTAATTACGCCCAATTGGATTGAGACTATGCTTGGCATCTGCGCACGTGAGGATGTTGGCGCAGTTGGTGCAAAACTCTACTATCCCGACAACACCATCCAGCACGCGGGCTTATGCGTCACTGGTGGCGTGGCAGGACATCTTTGCCAAAGCATGCCAAGGGATAACTGGGGCTACTTTGCACTCAACGATGCACAACAAGACTTCAGCGCCGTCACCGCAGCTTGCATAATGACCAAGCGTGATGAATATGAGAAAGTCGGAGGTTTCACGGAAGAGCTTCAAGTTGCATTTAATGACGTTGACTTTTGCTTAAAGCTACGCGAGATCAACGACCTAATTGTATACACACCCGAAGTCGAGCTCTATCACTACGAGTCGATTTCTAGAGGCGTTGAAAACAATACGGAGAAGCAGATTCGCTTCCACAAAGAGGTCGCGTACATGAATTATCGATGGGCTAAGTATTACGTCAAAGGCGATCCTTATATGAATCCAAACTTCACCGTCGGGGAACCCGCGAATCGTTATTATCATTTATAGATAATGAGTATTTACTCATTTGGGCGCTGTTGAATATCGCGAAACTGCGCCGTCGATATCGCGCTTGGGCACCGGGCCCGACATGGGCTCCGGTGCCGTTTTGCTACCTGCGGTCCGCCCCGCGGCACGGCCTCATGTTGGCCTCTCGCATGCCAACCCAGCGCTCGGTCAAAGTCTCTGCTTGGCTTGGAAAAGCATAGCTTTCGGGGACCCTGCGGCGTCCGAATCATCGCCTGTTATCTAAACTGTTAGATAGCAGAAAAAACCCGAGAGCATTACGCAAAGGCCTACACACAGGATGCAATACTAATAAAACGAATAAGATATAAACAATTCATCACGCACATGCCAAAAGAGACGACAGAAAGCGAAGATGAGTTGAATTTAAACAAGCGCGTTCTCGACCCAAACAACAAAGCTGGTAGAACAGGAAGAAAATATCGTCCTTGAACACCCTGTATTACATTCTCGTAATTGAACGTCCAGCCCAACCACATAGATACAATGGAACCAAGGGCAGCCAAAGCAAAAGCGATAATAAACAGAATGGAACAAATGGGGCTGAGAAAAGAGGGCTCATCTTCGGAATCCAAACAACAAATAAACCCAAACAACAAATAAGGAATCATAAAAAAGGCTGGAAACTGCAAGTTTTTCTGGAGCCATCCAAGCGAATAACCTAAGGTGGATCCCCAATAGAAATCTCCTAGGGAATCTAATGTCCTAAAAAAGACCTCGAAGCTATTCTTTGGATGCATGATGATGTCACTGAGCGTATAAAACCGCCCGATCTCTTGGCCACGAGAGGCATCTGAAGACTGAGACACCAATGTACTCATTGATGCTATGCGCAGCACTAGAACGGAGGCTATAACAGCAAAGATCAGTATGCACTTACCGATACGTCCGACTTTCACATCTTGGAACTGCGAAAGGGGCACAAGCAAACCAAGTAATATCATCCCAGAATAAACAACCTTACACGGAGCCAAAAACGCCGAAATAATTAAATAAATGACGATTTCTTTACAACCTATTGATTTCTGCTCTCCAAAAAAACCGCGCATTAGACAAGCGAATACTAAAAGCGAGTACGCAATAATTCCTGAATCATAAGAGTATGAAGCAGCCAAGTGAAGCGTCATAGGCAGAAGCGAAACAAAAACAATAACCGATTTGCCCTTAGGTGCAATCCTGTATGCCTGGAACGCACAAAAGCAAAAAACCAGAGCCGAACCAATGCGCCCCATATAGAACACAGGATAGGCACCAAGTCCGAAAAACAGACCGATTTGCAGCCCAACGATAGATCCTATTTTCGCAGAAACGTTCTCACTACTGACGCTAAATGAGAACTCATTGAATGGAGTCCACTTCCCATTCTCAAACAGAGCATAATTCTGAATAATCGAATCAAATGAAGAGGAGTCAATGGCGTTACTCTGGCGACCCTTATAAAGGGAAAGATCGATATCCCGTACTAGAAAACCACCATCATTTGTCACATGCGCATTGAATGGAAGACTATCAACCATCCAATAAGTTGAAAAAAAATGATGGCCTTCATCCGGAACCGTAAACGGAGGAAAGATAAAGATAAAAATAATTAGAAATGCTATAAGCAGCGCCAAGAATACCCATTCACTTTTAAGACGATGGTACACCTTAGCATATGCAGCGCAAAGGCCAAGAATTAGAATCAACGAGATGGTAATTGTAAGCAGTACAAGTAATCTCGGATTATTTAGATACCAATAGACTGAATAGAATGCGAAAAAAACGGCAAACAAAACAAATAAAGGCTTACATCTTATGGAACTTGTCATAAAAATCCTTATAATCGAGAAACTAATAGAACGCAATTAAAAATACTGGTATCAGTATACTAGCAAGCACATTGGCATCCAAAAAGAATGGCGGAATTCAATCTCATGGATCGCGCCGAAAATGTTGGTGCAAGGGTGACCCCTTAGTGCCCGTTTAACGAAAAACGGCCTTCGTCCCGGAACCAGAAATCACCACAACAACAGGTTCCGGGAAAGGACGAAGATCGCTATGTAAATCTTGTCAGACCCGGCGCCGGACATACTCGCCATGCCCCGTTTCAGCGACGGCGCCATCGACATGCGGGAGCTGCTCCCCAGACTCGCCAAACAGGTCGTGAACGCCGCGATGGACGCCGAGACCGACCAGCTGAGCGGTGGCGGGGCGAACAGCCGAAACGGCTACCGCGAGAGGTCGCTCGCACCTGCGCCGGCACGCTGACGCTGCGCATCCCGAAGCTCCGCTCCGGCAGCTTCTTCCCGGACGACGTGATCGAGCGCCACCGGCGCGTGGACCGCGCCCTCGTTGCCGCCGTCGCCGAGATGTACGCCACCGGCACGAGCACCCGCAAGGTGCAGAGGGTAGCCGAGAAGATAGGCGTCTCCAGGCTCTCGAAGGACCAGGTGAGCGCCATCGCCTCGAGCCTGGACCAGGCATTGTTAGCGCCGGAATAATTTAGCCAAATATAG
>NZ_QSFY01000005.1:75101-140493 GCF_003467965.1 Collinsella sp. AM42-18AC | reverse complement strand
TGGGAGGTGTTCGGATAAAGTCGATAATCAAGGAAACTATTTCAGCAAGCGATATTTTAACAACAGCTATTGATTTATCTTAAAATTTTGTGTATAATAGGAATTGAAATTAAATTAGATGCTAAAAATTTGTAATTAAGAAGGAGGGATTCGTCATGTTGGTATTCCAAATGCGTAATGTAGATAAAACATCTACTGTTTTGAAACAGACTAAAAACAGTGATTACGCAGATAAATAAATACGTTAGATTAATTCCTACCAGTGACTAATCTTATGACTTTTTAAACAGATAACTAAAATTACAAACAAATCGTTTAACTTCTGTATTTATTTACTGATGTAATCACTTCAGGAGTGATTACATGAACAAAAATATAAAATATTCTCAAAACTTTTTAACGAGTGAAAAAGTACTCAACCAAATAATAAAACAATTGAATTTAAAAGAAACCGATACCGTTTACGAAATTGGAACAGGTAAAGGGCATTTAACGACGAAACTGGCTAAAATAAGTAAACAGGTAACGTCTATTGAATTAGACAGTCATCTATTCAACTTATCGTCAGAAAAATTAAAACTGAACACTCGTGTCACTTTAATTCACCAAGATATTCTACAGTTTCAATTCCCTAACAAACAGAGGTATAAAATTGTTGGGAGTATTCCTTACCATTTAAGCACACAAATTATTAAAAAAGTGGTTTTTGAAAGCCATGCGTCTGACATCTATCTGATTGTTGAAGAAGGATTCTACAAGCGTACCTTGGATATTCACCGAACACTAGGGTTGCTCTTGCACACTCAAGTCTCGATTCAGCAATTGCTTAAGCTGCCAGCGGAATGCTTTCATCCTAAACCAAAAGTAAACAGTGTCTTAATAAAACTTACCCGCCATACCACAGATGTTCCAGATAAATATTGGAAGCTATATACGTACTTTGTTTCAAAATGGGTCAATCGAGAATATCGTCAACTGTTTACTAAAAATCAGTTTCATCAAGCAATGAAACACGCCAAAGTAAACAATTTAAGTACCGTTACTTATGAGCAAGTATTGTCTATTTTTAATAGTTATCTATTATTTAACGGGAGGAAATAATTCTATGAGTCGCTTTTTTAAATTTGGAAAGTTACACGTTACTAAAGGGAATGGAGATAAATTATTAGATATACTACTGACAGCTTCCAAGAAGCTAAAGAGGTCCCTAGCGCCTACGGGGAATTTGTATCGATAAGGGGTACAAATTCCCACTAAGCGCTCGGGACCCCTTGTAGGAAAATGTCCTAAGTGTGGCAACAATATTGTATTAAAAAAATCGTTTTATGGTTGTTCAAATTATCCTGAATGTAAGTTTACTTTAGCTGAACATTTTTTTTAAAAATACAAGTAACTAGTCATTTAAGAACGTCCCCAATGACTACCTGTGGTAGGCCCATGCAAAAAGCTGTACGTCAGCATCCAAAGATGTCGAAAAATGTCGACTTTGGATGCTGACGTACATGTTTGTGCCGTATGGGTTTGTGCGTTGGGGCCGGCCGACCGCAATAGAACGCTAGAGCAGGTTCTTCTGTATCCACGCGATGATGTCGTTCGATTCGTAGAGTGGCGCGCCGTCAATGAACAGGCAGGGAACCTGGCGTTTTCCGCCGACGGCGATGAGTGTCCGCTCGGCATCGGAATCGGTCGAGATATTACGCTCGGGGATGGTCACGCCGTTATCGGCCAGGAAGCGCTTGACCTTTATGCAATACGGGCAGCCGGTCATAACGTAGAGCGCGAGCTCGTGATCAGTAGCCATAGGTCTCCAATCGGTTGAGGTTTCGATTGAAATACCCAAAGCCGCCGCGGTCTATGCACGCGTCAACGACGACTCGATTGCCTGTACCAGAAACGCCGTGGCTCCGGTGCCGCAGGGCTTGTCGTAGTAGTCAACAAAGCGCTGGTCGGCAAGATAACCATTGGCGAGGCCCAGGTATGCTTCGTCCTGGGGCTCGTGTCCCCAGTTAAGGCCAATCCATCGGCGGTGCATTGCGACAAGCTTGCGGGCTTCGCTACTCTTTGGATCGCCGTCGCCCATGGCAATCGAGAGCTGGCCCAGAATAGCGCGTTCAAGTTCCTTCATGTCGTTCCATGTCTCGGGATCCATGTCCAGCAACGCCTCGCTTGCCGCATCGATTGCCTCATCGCCATAGCGCGCCCGGGCTTCGGCGCCGTAGCGCTCTTCGTTTTCCTGCACGGTGCGCCAGCGCTCCAGTTGCGGCAGCACGGCGCCCATGAGCGAGACGGCCTCGTCGAGTGACATACCGGTGTTTTGCGCCAGACGCGGGGCGCAATCCTCGATCATCGCCTCCATCGTAGTCTCGTAGGTGTACTTGCCGCGGTCGTAGCACCACTTGCAGTAATGGTCGGTCGTGGCGCCCGCGGCATCGGTGCCGCAGTCGTCGGGCGTGAGTATCATGCCGCAGCTCTGGCAATAGTGCTCGGGCATTTCGAGCAGATGAGACAGAGGCTCGCCGGTCACGGCGGCAATGAGCTTCATCATGTCGATGCCCGGTGTGACCTCGCCGCGTTCCCAACGGCTGACGGCTTGGCGCGTGACGTAGAGCTTGGCGGCGAGCTGCTCTTGGGTGAGATTGTTGGCGCGACGGACGGCGATGAGCTTTTCTGCGAAGGCCATAACGGCTCCTTTCTGCTGGTTGATGGCTTAAGCATACGCGGCGGCAGGCACCCTTCCAAGCAACCGTTGGTTGCATGCAGATGGCGATGAGCGGGAATCGCGGCCCCTCGCCCGCGCACCAGTGCCGTACAATGACCGGCATGGAACCTATTGCACACATACATACCGACCTGCCGCAGAAGTTCGGCATTCCGCGCAACAGCTTTTTGGCGCCTCATCTTGAGGGACGCATCGTCTTTGAGCAGGAATTTGCCTTTAGCGCGGCAGTTGAGGGCCTGGACTCCTTCTCTCACCTATGGCTGCTCTGGCGCTTTGAAAACGGAACGCCCGGCGGCACGGCGGAAGACATCGCCGCCGATGCCAAGGCGCAGGACAGGTCCGGCACCAACGCCAAGTGGTCGAAGACCGTGCGTCCGCCGCGCCTGGGCGGGGCCGAGCGCGTGGGCGTGTTTGCCACACGCAGTCCGTTTCGCCCTAATCCTATCGGTCTCACCTGCGTCAAGCTCGACCGCGTGGAGCTTACCGACGACGGTCCCATCATTCATGTGCTGGGAGCCGATCTGCGCGACGGCACGCCCATCTACGACATTAAGCCCTACATTCCGTTTGCGGACTGCCACCCGGATGCAACGGGCGGCTGGATTGAGGATACGCCGTGGCAAGAGCTCGATATCGAGTTCCCACAAGCGCTGCAGGAGATGGTCCCGCCCACAAAGCTCCCCGGGTTGGTCGAGGTCCTTCGCCAGGATCCGCGCCGCGCGGGTAGCAAACACGAGCCAAACCGCGTCTACCATCTGGCTTACGCTGGGCTTGACATATCCTTTACGGTTGATGGAACCAGGTTGACGGTAGCCGCCGTCAACGACGCGCGGGATTAGCCGGCCATTCGCCGGCGCCCGCCAAATTCAACGCCAAACCCCATGCCAAAACCGCCCACGCTGGTGGACAATAACGCCTACCAAAACAATCCGCTTTGCACGGGAGCTCAGCATGAAATACGACTTTACTTCGCTTATCGACCGCCACGGCATGGACGCCATCGCCGTTGACTCCTGGGGCGAAATCCCCGGCATGGCTCCGAACGCACCCGACGAGGGCTTCGACCGCATCCCCATGTGGGTAGCGGACATGAACTTTGCCACGGTGCCCACGGTCCAGGAGTACATCATTCAGCGCGCCCAGCATCCCATGTTTGGCTATTTCGATCCGCGCCCCGAGTACTTCGACCGTATCATCGAATGGCAGAGCCGCCGTAATGGCGTCGAGGGTCTGCTCCCGGAACATATCGGCTACGAGAACGGCGTGCTGGGCGGTGTCGTGTCGACCCTGCGCGCGTATGTCCAGCCGGGCGATGCGGTGCTGGTCCACAGCCCTACCTACATCGGCTTTACCAAGTCCATCGAAGCGGCGGGCTATCGCATTGTCCACAGCCCACTCAAGCTCGACGACCAGGGCGTGTGGCGCATGGACTTTGAGGACATGGAACGCAAGCTCACCCAAAACCACGTTCATGCCGCGGTGTTCTGCTCGCCGCACAATCCCTGCGGGCGCGTATGGGAGCGCGACGAGATTGAACGCGCCATGGACATCTATCGCCAGCACGATTGCGTGGTGATCTCGGATGAGATCTGGTCCGACATCATCCTGCCGGGTCACAAGCATATCCCGACGCAGTCGGTGAGCGAGGATGCCCGCATGCGCACGGTCGCCCTCTATGCGCCGAGCAAGACGTTTAACCTTGCGGGCCTGGTCGGCAGCTACCACATCATCTATAACGAGACGCTGCGCGACCGCGTGTGCGCCGTGTCCAATAAGACCCACTACAACGAGATGAATGTCCTTTCGATGCATGCGCTTATCGGCGCCTACCAGCCGCAGGGCTACGAGTGGCTCGATGAGCTCAACGAGGTTATCGAGGGCAACATTGACTACTTCTGCGATTACGTGGACGAGCATTTTGAGGGCGTGTCCTATTCGCGCCCGCAGGGCACCTATATGGTGTTCCTGGACTGCACGGAGTGGTGCTGCGTGCATGGGCACGATATTCAGTGGCTGCTCGACGAGGGCGCACGTGTGGGCGTGGGCTATCAGGACGGCCGTCCGTTCCACGGACCCTGCCACATCCGCGTGAATCTGGCGCTGCCGCTTTCGCGCGTAAGGGAGGCGTGCGAGCGCCTGGACCGCTACGTTTTTAATGCGCAGTAAGTGGGCGCTGCATGCGGGGCTGTCTGTCAGGTTGGCTGGAAGGCCCCGCATGGGTAAAGCGTCTGTAACCATTGAGCGCGAGCGCGGCTTTGTCTGCTATTATCTTTGAACTTGAGTCTGTAAACAGGATTGTCTGGAGCTCGATGAAAAGACCTCGTCGCTCGGTCGCCATATCGTTGTTTGTTGCGCTTGCAGTGGTGGGCGCCTTTGTCGTGGCGATAGCTGGCTGTTTTGGATCGAATGATGGAACCTCGACGTCTGCAGTAGAAAGCCCAGCCGAAGACGTCAAAGATGACGGCCTTACGACGCTCAACGTCGGCAGCGACCTCTATCCGCCGTTTGTGTATAGCGACGAGTACGGCGATATCGTTGGCCTGGATGTCGAGATTTTGACCGAGGCTTTGGGCCGCATTGGTTACAAGCCAAAATACCAGCTGATCGACTGGGAAAAGAACAAAGAACTGCTGGCGAGCGGCGAGCTCGATTGCGTCATGGGCAGCTTTAGTATGACGGGCCGCGAAAACGAGTATCGTTGGGCCGGTCCATACCTCGCGAGCCGACAGGTGGTTGCTGTCGATCCCGAGAGCGATATCTACACGCTTGCCGATCTTAAGGACAAGGTCGTGGCGGTTCAGTCCACCACTAAGCCCGAATCGATTCTGCTCGATCGCACCAATGAAAACGTTCCGCAGATTAAGGAGCTCTACAGCTTCTCGGACCGCTCGTACCTGAACCCGGCGCTCGTCGAGGGCCTGGTCGATGCCATCGCCGCGCACGAGTCCTCGCTGCTCGCCTACGAAAAAGACTATGGCGTGACGTATCGCATTCTGGATGAGCCACTGCTAGAGGTTGGTTTGGGCACCGCCTTCGATATCAATGACGCGCGCGGCATCGACGTTAAGCTCGCCCATGCCTACCAAGAAATGCTTGCCGATGGCACCATGGAACGCCTGGTGTCAAAGTACGTTGATGACCCTTCGCCATTTTTGAATATGGAGGGCCTGTCGTGATTGATGTACCCGACCACACCGCAGACGAGCGGGACGATCGCTCGGTCCGGGTATGGGTCTTTGCCGCCCTGTTGGGGATAGCGCTCTCGGCTGTTGCCGGCGTGATGAGCTACAGCTACACGACAGCTCAGGCCGAGCAGCGCTTTGCCGACGCTGTCAACTACGTGGCGACACAGAGTCTTTCCTACGATGCGTTCAACAGCGCCTATGCGACCAAAAATCTGATTCGCGTTATGGAGATTGCCGGAGAGGCAGCGCGCGATATGAAGCGCGACGGCTCGGTGGATAACGCTACGTTGGAGCAATATGCTGGCCAGTTTAATGTGACAGCGCTGATCGTGACGGACGCATCGGGCAACTTGGTGTCCGAGTCCTCGACGGATAACGTGAGCTACGAGTCGCTCGCCGAGAATCTCAAAGAGGCGCCTGTGCTGGAGGTGGCAGCCCATCCGCTTAAGTCCTATACCGCTCGCATTACGCTTGCGGACGATTCGGTCGCAGACATTGGCTGCGTGGCCCGGCGGGACGGTGAGGGCATCGTTGTCGCGGTGAGGCACCAGAGCGCCAAGGCGGTCGCGAGCAATACGCTCAAATTGCAGAGCTTGCTCGATGGTTATGAGACCATCGATAGCGGCAATATCGTGATCGAAAACGATGGCAAGGTCGTTGCGACCAATGCCGTTGAACCCACCATATCGGGCGTGCTCGATTTGCCTGCGACGGATGCCATCATTGTTGACGGTATTAAGGAGCGTTGCCTGGCTGGTAAGGTCAGATTGGTCAATGCCAACGGAGAGTGGTATCTGGGCACATTTGGTAAAGCGTGCAATTTTTACGTGTACACCTATGCGTCCGCGCAGCGTTACTTCGGGGTCGTCGCCGTTGTTGTTGCCAGCGTGTCAGCGCTCTACGTCGGTGTTATAGCCACTGTCGTGTTGGCGCGCCGCCGCGCCGAGCGCCAACACTTGACCGACCTGTTGCTGCAGGAGCGCGGCTATGGCGACAAGCTGGCAAAGGCAGCGCGCGAAGCCTCGTCTGCCAACTCTGCAAAGACGGAGTTCCTGCGTCGCATGAGCCACGACCTGCGCACGCCCATCAACGGTATTCGCGGTATGGTCGAGGTGGGCAATGCCAACGCAGACGACTTGCAAAAGCAGACCGAGTGCCGCTCAAAGATTTGGACAGCATCGGGGCTGCTGCTCGACCTTGCGAACGAGGCACTCGATATGAGTCGCCTGGAGAGCGGGCAGATCAGCCTGGACCTCGTGCCCACAAATTTGGTGGCCCTCAACTATGAGGTGTGCGATATTCTGGAGCGCCAAGCCGAGGAGCGCCTGGTGACAATTATCTGCGACCAACGGACTCTTGATCATCCCTATGCCCGGGTGAGCGTGACGCACCTCAAGCGTCTGTTGCTCAATATTGCCGGTAATGCCGTCAAGTACAACCGCCAGGGCGGCTATGTTCGCCTGACATGCCGCGAGGTGGAGCCGGTGGACGGTGTCCCCGTCTATGAATACACGATCGCCGATAACGGCATTGGCATGAGCGAGGAGTTTCAACAGCACCTCTACGAGCCGTTCAGCCGCGAGGAACAACAGGTGGAAGGCGCTTCATCGGGAACTGGCCTGGGCGCGTCTATTGCCAAACAGTTGGTCGAGCTTATGGGCGGAACCATGAGCTTTACGAGCGCCTTGGGGCGGGGGACGACGTTTACCATTTGCCTGCCGTTTGAGAAGTGCAAGAGTTCCGAGATTCCCCAGGCAGTTCGCGTGGATGCAGGCGACAGCGACGTGCTCCAGGGCCTGCGTGTTTTGCTCGTAGAGGATAACGACCTGAATGCCGAGATCGCACAGTTTACGCTCGACCGCGCCGGTGCCGTCGTGACACATGTCAAAGATGGCGAGTCTGCCGTCGAGACGTTTGCCGCGAGTGCGCCGCACGAGTACGACGTGGTATTGATGGACATCATGATGCCCGGCATCGATGGCCTTGAGGCCACGCGTCAGATTCGAGCGCTCGATCGCGAGGACGCCGCGACCACGCCGATTATCGCCGTGAGCGCCAATGCCTTTGCCGACGACCGTAGGCTTTCGCGCGAGGCGGGCATGAACGCGCATCTGAGCAAACCCGTGAGTTCTCAGGATCTCGTTGAGGCGCTTGCGCACATAGCCGCCGACGCTTCATAAACAAATGGCTCGGTTCCAATACTGGTTGGAACCGAGCCATTTTGCTATTTGTAGGACCTGCCTTTAGGCTTACTTTTCATGGATCTGCTTGCCGCAAAGATGCTCAATCGAAATCTCGTAGAGTTGGACGCCCTTGATGTCTTTGGCGATTTCCTCCTCGACTTCTTCGGCAGAAGGGTAGTACTTAAGCGCTAACTGGCGGACTTTGTCCTCGATAAACGCGGGGGCCTCATCTACCAGGTGGCAACGGCCAAAGACCACGGCGCTCATAACGTAGGGAGCCCAGTCATCGTCCTTGTACCACTCGTTGCCGTAAACGGTAAAGCAGACTTTGTCATCACGCCTGAGTGAATCGACCTTGTGGCCAGCCTTGGCGCCATGGAAATAAATCTTGTCGTGCTCGGTGTCAAAGAAGTAGTTGACGGGAATGGCATAAGGGTAGCCATCATCGCCGTTAACGGCAAAGACGCCGCGCTTACAGGTGGCCAGCAGCTCGCGCGCCTCCTCGTCGGTGATGGCACGTTTCTTTCGGCGTAAGGGTCTAAACATCGTCGGCTTCCTTTCTAGCTGTGCATGACAGTTGGGCACAAACTATAGCGAAACAGTTCCGTTTTTCTTGATGCGGGCGAGGATGTTTTTGAGCTTGTTAAAGTCGAGCGGTTTGGGCAGATGGGCGTTCATGCCGGCATCGTGTGCCGCCTTGGCGTCCTCGGCAAAGGCATTGGCGGTGAGCGCGATGATGGGGATGTCGGCTGCATCGGCCTTCTCGCTCAGACGAATCGCGCGAGTTGCCTCGTAGCCATCCATACCCGGCATCATGATGTCCATCAGGATCGCATCGAAGCTGCCGGCGGGACGACTAGTGTATAGTTCGACCGCTTCTTTGCCGTCGGCGGCGCGAGTTACGACGATGCCTTCGCTTTCGAGCAGGGCCTGGGCAATTTCGGCATTGAGCTCGTTGTCTTCGGCCAAAAGAACGTTCATGCCGGCAAGCGAGCAGCTGATCGCCTGCTCGTCCGCACCTTCTCTTGCCTGAGGGTTCTTGTCGATATCGAGCGGAATCTGGACGTTGAACGTACTTCCCACGCCGACCTCGCTCGAAATCTCAATCGTGCCGCCCATCATGTCTATGAGCGATTTGACGATCGGCATGCCCATGCCAGTTCCCTGAAATTTACTGCGGGCATCGTTGCCCTCTTGGGCAAACGGTTCGTAGATGTGTTTAAGAAACTCGGGCGACATGCCGATGCCGGTGTCCGAGACGCTAAAGCAAAACACTGCGTGCTCGTCATCGAGCGGTTTGACAATCGACGAGAATGTGACGGTGCCACCGCGCTTGTTGTACTTGATGCTGTTGTCGAGCAGGTTGACGAGGATTTGTCGAATATGGGTGGGGCTGCCGATCATGTATTGGTCGACAGCGTAGGGCTCGCTGGTGTCGAGCATTGTTATGCCACGATCAGATGCGCGGAGCTTGCACAGCACGAGCGCATTGTCGCACAGCTCTTTGAGGTTGAATGATTCGTGCTCGAGCGTCACTTTGCACTCCTCGATCCTGCCCATCTCGAGGATGTCGTTAATCAACGACAGTAGGTGGTTGGCGGCAACACGCGCCTTGGCGCGGCTTTCCCTGGCGACCTGCATGTCGCCTTCTTTCAATTCCTCAATTTCGATAAGGCCCAGCATGCCGTTGAGCGGTGTGCGGATATCGTGGCTCATGCGCGTGAGGAAAGCGGTTTTGGCGGCGTTGGCGGCGTCGGCTTTCTGGCGTTCTTTCTGCGCGCGATGAAGCGACCAGATAAGGACGACGATGCCGGCGAGCAATACGCAGATGATAACGGTCGCAACGGCGATGCGGTTGCGGTAGATAAACCGGAACGTGTCCGATTCTTGCGCCGAGTACGATGTGGGGGAATAGCTGCTTGCAGAGAGCGATTCGCCTGCATTGATGATGCCCTTATTAATGATTCCCAACAGCTCGGGTTTGCCGCGCGAAATCAAGCACGATAGTTGCGCCGTGTTGGTGAGTTCCTGTGTTTCGAAGTCCTCGATGTCGTGGGCGTCAAGGATGGTTTGCAGACGCGTGCTGGGGACAATGATGCAACTTGCCGTCCCCTTATTGAGGGCTTTGAGCGCCTCGTCGGCATTCGGAAATTCGGTTACCGTTGCATCGGGGAATAAGCTCTCGAGCTCAAAACGGTTGACGATCGCGCCCTCTGTACAAGCGATATTCTTAAGGTCGCCGTCCAGGTTGTTGCTGCTGTGAATGGCGGTCAGGGAGACCGTTCCCATCGGGTTCGACTGGACGGCTCCCCCTTGCTCGGCAAGCCAGTAGTCGCGAAACAGCGGCAGCGCGACATCGATGGTTCCTTTGGAAAGGGCTTTGACCATTTGCTTGTTGCTCGAGAACGCGACTGTTTTAACCGTAATGCCAAACTTGTCGTGCAATGTCGTTGCAAGCGAGGCGAGCGACCCTTCCATCTCGCCGTCGTCGTTTTGCGTGCAGTAGGGAAGTTCGTTTTTAAGATAGCCGAGCGTAATGGTGTTGCCGTTTGCTTTGAGCCAGGAACGCTCGGGGCCAGTGAGTGATGATGAGCCGCTGTTTTGGGCCGAGTAGTTCGATTTGACTTCGTCGTTATAGCGCGGGTTGGTGCGGTTGATTGCCGCCATGGCCGAGTTGATGTCGTTCATCAGATCGGGGCGGCTTTTGGGGACGGCAAAATAGTAGTCGCTCGAGCCTACGTAGAACATGGGCGACGCGTCGGGCGACGAAATGGTGTCGTTCATGATAATGGCGTCGACCTCGCCGTCTGAAAGTGCCTCAAAGAGGGCGCTTCCGGTGTCGATTTCTTTATAAGTACAGGCGATGCCCTCGTTGGCGAGCCACTGCTGGCCGACGACGGTTTGCATAACGCCAGAATTGCAGCCGATGGTGAGGCCTTGAAGCGCTTGGGGGTCACCCTTGGTCAGATCGTCGCGATCGGGCCTGGCGTAGATGTAGTAGCGCTCGGTGCCCTCGGGGTTCGAGGAAAAGAGCAGCTTCTGCTCGCGCTCTGCCGAATACGAGATGTTGGGCATGAGGTCGATTTCGCCCGCCTCGAGCATGTCCAAAAGCTCGGTGAAAGTGCCAGGAACGTATTCGTATTGCCAACCCTTTGTGTAGTACGAGAGGGTCTGGAGGTACTCATAACCCCATCCCGAGAGGCGCTCGCCCGGCGTGCCTTCCTGGAAGCCTGCGTTGTTGACGAGCCAGCCGACGCGGACCGTCTTGACCTGCTGGTCGGAGTCGGCGGCAAAGGCCGGGGTGGGCATGACGGTGCTCAGTATGGCGAGCGCGGCAAGCGCGACGGCTAGGGTGCGATATAGAGCTAAGCGAAGGACGGCGGAAGGTTTCACATGCAATCCTATCGAGTCGAGACGGTACCGCATTAGGATACCAGCTCAGCTGGCCAGCTGCCGGACGCGCCGCTAAGTGGTCGCGCCCGGCACTGGCGACTAGTCATTGGGGACGTTCTTAAACGACTAGTCATCGGGGACGTTCTTGTTTGACTAGTCATTTAAGAACGTCCCCAATGACTACTTTCTGCCGGCACAAAAGGAACGTCCCCAAGTGCCGGATGTGGGACAATACCGAGCGAATGTGATTGGGCGTCTGGGAAAAGGGGTCGCGATGAACAAGTTGAGGACGCTTGCCGACGTGTTGCGACAGGCTGGCTTTGCACGCATCACGGGCCTGTTTCTTATCTTTTACCTGCTGTGCTCGACGGCTGTCTGGCTGTCCGAGCCCACGACCCTCACGTTTGGCGATGGTCTCTGGTTTAGCTTTGAGACGGTCTCGACCGTCGGCTTTGGCGATATCCCGGCCGAAACGCCGGTTGCCCGCGCCATCACCGTCATCCTGAGCGTCATCAGCATCTTCTACATCGCCATGCTCACGGGTGTGGCGGTGAACTACTGCAATACGCTCATTAAACTGCGCCAAAAGGACACCATGGCGCGATTTATGGATGATCTTGAGCATTTGGAAGAGCTCGATCGTGACGAGCTCGCTGACCTGTCGCGCCGCGTGCGCGAATATCGCCGACGCCAACGCTAGAACGGGCGCCGTGCGTCACGACGAGGGGGACTGAATATGAATATCACCGTGTATCTGGGCGCCAGCGTCGGCAATGACCCGGCGTTTCTGCCTGCGGTGCAAGAGCTGGGCAACTGGATTGGCTCCAACGGGCACGCGCTGGTATACGGCGGGTCCAAATCGGGCCTGATGGGCGCGCTTGCCGATAGCGTGCTCGATGCTGGCGGGCACGTGACGGGCGTTGAGCCGAGCTTTTTTATCGAGGCAGAGTTTCAGCACGAAGGTATTGACGACCTTATCGTGACGAGCGATATGGCTGAGCGCAAGGCCAAGATGATCGAGCTCGGCGATGCGTTTATCGCCTTTCCGGGTGGCACGGGCACGCTCGAGGAGATTGCCGAGGTCATGTCTGCGGTATCGTTGGGACACCTGAGTGCTCCGTGCATCCTGTATAACCTGGACGGTTACTACAACGACCTCAAGGCGCTGCTCGGGCACATGATTGATAAGGGGCTTTCGAGTCCGAGGCGCCAGCAAGGCATTTACTTTGCCGACGATTCGCGCGAGATTGCCTCGATTATCAACGGATAAGTCTTGAGCCTGCCCCACAATGGCTCCCAATGGTGCCGTTTGCAGCGCAGATGGTTGGCTCGTCTGGACAACGCTCGCCCTACAATAAAGCGTATCTATGTTGACTTTGACCACGGGAGGACCCGATGGGTAACCTTGCCAAACCCAAAAACCGTGCGCTGTTTTTAGTGAGCGTGGCTGTGACCGGTGCGTTTGCGGGCGCCGCGGTCTGGCTGTTCTTCTTTGCGATGGAGCATGGCATCGACTATCTATGGACCGAGATCCCGCATATGCTGGGTGTCGCTTCGCCCGAGCTCGCGAGTGGTCCGTTCGGTTTTTTGCCCTACCCGTTTTTCGTCTGCCTGTTGGGCGGCCTGCTGATCGGTCTGTACGAAAAGATGACGGGCACCAAGACCGATGACCTCAACCAGGTGATGGCCAAGGTAAAGCGCGACGGCCGCTACCCGTACGACAACCTGGGCAAGCTTTCGCTTGCGGCGTTGCTGCCGCTGCTGTTTGGCGGAAGCATTGGACCAGAAGCCGGCCTGACCGGCGTCATCGCGGGTCTGTGCAGCTGGGTCGGCGACCGCATGCGCCGCTTTGGCGCCGAGTTTAGGGAGCTCACGCTGTTGGGCACCCAGGCCGCCCTGACGGCGCTCTTTACCGCGCCCGTCTTTGGCTTAGTGGCGCCGCTCGCCGGTAGCGCCGACGGCCAGGGCGCCAACGGCGATGGGGACTCAGCGTCCGACGAGATCACCATCAAGCTTCCCAAGGCGCAAAAGACCGTGGTCTACGGCATTGCGATTGCCGGCGGTCTGGGTACCTACCTGCTGCTCGGCCAGCTTATGGGCGGCGGCATGGGCATGCCCAGGTTCGAGGCCGCCGTGGTGGGCAACCTGGAGCTTACCTGGCTCATTCCTCTGTCGTTGATCGGAACAATCTGCGGCTGGCTGTACTTTGTTTCTGAGCACGCGAGCGAGGCGTTGGC
Source organism: Collinsella sp. AM42-18AC (assembly GCF_003467965.1). Taxonomy (NCBI): domain Bacteria; kingdom Bacillati; phylum Actinomycetota; class Coriobacteriia; order Coriobacteriales; family Coriobacteriaceae; genus Collinsella; species Collinsella sp. AM42-18AC. The sequence continues at coordinate 126,776 of NZ_QSFY01000005.1, read as the reverse complement.
CCACGCCATAGGGGAGCGCCCTGTCGTCAAAGCCATGCTGGCCGGTCTGGCGCTCGCCATCTGCGGCACGGTTTTGCCCTACACCATGTTTGCCGGCGAGACACAAGCCGATGTGCTCATGGAGACCTATATGACCATTCCCGCTGGTGTGCTTATTGCAACCGGTCTTGTCAAGGCCATGCTGACGCCCGCCCTCATCAACATGGGCTGGCGCGGCGGCCACTTCTTCCCGGTTATCTTCTCGGGCGTGAGCCTGGGCTACGGTCTTGCCGTCCTCACCGGCGCTGATCCGGTCTTTTGCGTCGCTGTCTGCACCGCCTCGACGATGGGTGCGGTCATGCGTCAGCCAGTCATGGTCGTGGGCCTGCTGCTCATGTGCTTCCCACTCAAGGGTATCGTCTGCATGATCATCGCCGCCGTCATTGCGGCGGGCATTCCGCTGCCCAAGCCGCTGCGCAAGTAGCGCGGTGGCGCACGCCGGGGACATGCCGTTTGCCACGGATTTGCGGGGAGGGGACGACCGCGTCCTTCGTGGATCGAGGCTCGCGTGGCTACAGGTCGCGTGTTCGATAGACCTTGGTGCTGATGGTGCAGCTCATTGCAAAGAGCACGAGGGCCAGGACGGCAATTCCTGCGCACAAGCAGCCGAGGACGGCAGGATCGGGATTCGCTCCGGCAATCGACATGAGCCGGTTGCTGATGGGGTTGGAGGAGCTCAGCGTGGCCATGGTGCCGCAACCAAGCAGGGCAAACAGGCCAACGGATAGGCGCAACGCCTCCATGTGTCCAAAGCGAAAGAACAGCGGCTGCGCCAGAAATACCATCATGAGTGAGATGAGCATCGAGGCTGCCGAGGCGATTGCGATCTCAAAGACGGTTTGTCCTGTCGAGGTCACGCCCGCACTGTTGAAGAGCGGAAGGACGATGATGTTCAAAAGCACGGCGGCGCAGGCCATGATGGCCGAGAAGACAACGATGCACAGGTAGCGGGCACAAATAATGTCTTTGCGCGAGATGGGCAGCGTTGCCCGATAGCGCTCCCATCCGTTTTGATTGTCGAAGCCGGCCAGCGAGCTCATGACCATGATGGGCGACATGGCGCTGACTGCACAGGCGCCGGCACTCATGCCGGAATCTCCATCCGATGCGTTGGCGAGGGTCAACACGATGAATATAAATAAGCCGACGCCCGCAATACTCGGGATAAGCGTGCGAACGATGGCGAGCTCGGACATAAAGGCGCGTTTCATTTCGAAGCCCCTTTCAGCATGAGGCGAAGATAATCATCAATGGTTGCCCGATCGCAGGGAATCTCGGGGAAAGCCTCGAGCGTATCGCGACGGTTGGGCACGAGCACGTCCACGCTATAGGCGTGGCGGGCGGCACGGGCGCCTTCGACGCAAGCCGTAAGCTCGGCGGCCTGTGCTTGGGTACAGTGGGCGATGCCGGCGCGGTCGGTAATGTCCTCGCGCGGCAGGTCAAATACAATCGAGCCGTTATCGATGCAGATGACGCGGTCGGCGGTACGATCGAGGTCGGACGTAATGTGGCTCGAGAGCAGTACGCTGCGCTGGCCGTCGGAAACAAAGGCGAGCAGCTCATCGAGTAGTTCCTCGCGCGCCATGGGATCGAGGCCCGCGGTGGCTTCGTCCAAAACGAGCAGCTTGGCATTGTGGCTGAGCGCACAGGCGAGCTGCAGCTTCATGCCCATGCCGCGGGAGAGGTCTTTGACCTTGGCTTTGGGATCAAGGCCAAATCGGTCGATAAATCTGGCGAACGTTTCGCTACTCCACGTGGGGTACGCCGGGCCTACGAGCCTCTCGATCTGGCCTACCTTGAGCGTGGAGGGGAAGGGGCACGTGTCCAGGACAAGGCCTACGCGGGAGCGCAGGTGGCGCTGTGCCTCGCCGGGCGCATTGGCATCGCAGCGCTGGCCAAGCAGCTGCACCTCGCCGGCATCGAGCTTTATGAGCCCGAGCGCGGCGCGAATGGTCGTTGTCTTGCCGGCGCCGTTTGCGCCCACAAAGCCGACAATCTGGCCGGGCTCCACGGTGAGTGTGACATCGCGTAGCGAAAAGCGGTCGCTTACGCGGCGTGAAACGCCTTTGAGTTCTAGCAAGTTTTGCATGGTATAGCCTTTCTTGCAGATGGCTACTGCATGGTTTCGGGGGCTACAAGGTCGAGCATCTCGTGCAATTTGTCGCGCGTGACGCCCAGGGTTTCGGCCTGCGTAGCGGCCTGCGCAAGCAACTCTTCGATATGGCAGAGCTGGTTTTCGCGCAAGAGCTCCTGGTTTCCCTCGGCGACAAAGCAGCCCTTGCCCTGCACGGTGCAGATAAAGCCGAGCTGTTCCAGGTCGGCATAGGCACGCTTGGTGGTAATGACGCTCACACCGAGGTCGCTCGCGAGTGCACGGATGCTGGGGAGTTTGGCTCCCGCAGCGAGTGCGCCCGAAAGGATCTGAGCTTTGACCTGCGAGGAGATCTGCTCGTAGATGGGCTTGTCGCTCGAATTGGATAGGATGATGTCCACAGCGGCTCCTTAGCTGTTGGGCTACACGTGTATATAACCGGTAAGCACAGTATATATACACTATGTACAGTTACGCAAGAGACAAATTCGGATTGGGCCGGCAACCCAGGCCCCAACTGATGAATTTGTCCTGATAGGCGCCCTAGAGCGGGATTTCGCGGCTACAATAGTGCGGTTACATCGACGTAATGCACTCAATGCAAGAAAGGATCCGCATGGCAAGCCTGTCGGATGAAATCTCGTCGCGCCGCACATTCGCGATCATCAGCCACCCGGACGCCGGTAAGACCACGCTTACCGAGAAGCTGCTGCTCTATACCGGCAGCATCCAGACTGCCGGTTCGGTCAAGGGCAAGAGCTCGGCCAAGCACGCCGTCTCGGACTGGATGGACATCGAGAAGGAGCGCGGCATTTCCGTTACCTCCTCGGTGCTGCAGTTCACCTATAATGGCGCCTGCGTCAACATCCTCGATACCCCCGGCCACCAGGACTTCTCGGAGGATACCTACCGTACCCTTATGGCCGCCGACGCCGCAGTCATGGTCATCGACGGCGCCAAGGGCGTCGAGGCCCAGACCAAAAAGCTCTTTAAGGTCTGTACGCTGCGTCACATTCCCATCTTCACCTTTGTGAATAAGCTCGACCACGAGGCTCGCGATCCGTTTGAGCTCATGGAAGAGATCGAGAACGTCCTGGGTATCAATACGTATCCCATGAACTGGCCGATCGGCAGCGGCCGCAACTTCCGCGGCGTGTTCGACCGTCAGACCCGTCGCGTCATTGCCTTTGAGGGCGACGGCCACGCCAACGCCACCAAGAAGGTCGCCGAGGTCGAGGCCGAGCTGGGCGATCCTTCCATGGACGAGCTTATTGGCGAAGAGAACCATAAGAACCTGATGGACGACATCGAGCTGCTCGATGGCGCCGGCGACGAGCTCGACTTGGATGCCGTGGCCTGCGGCAAGCTGAGCCCGGCGTTCTTTGGCTCGGCGCTCACCAACTTTGGCGTGGAGCCCTTCCTCAAGGAGTTCCTGCGTCTGGCCCCGACGCCGCGCGCCTATACCGATACGCTCACCAGCGAACCGGTCGATCCCTGCCGCGATGACTTTAGCGGCTTTGTGTTTAAGATCCAGGCCAATATGGACAAGAACCACCGCGACCGCATCGCCTTTGTGCGCATTTGCTCGGGCAAGTTCGAGCGTGGCATGGACGCCTTCCACGTGCAGGGCAACCGCAAGCTCAAGCTTGCCACGGGCACGTCGATGATGGCCGATGACCGCGCCATCGTGGACGAGGCGTACGCGGGCGATATCGTGGGCCTGTTCGACCCGGGTATCTTTAGCATCGGCGACACCGTGTGCTCCGGCAAGCGCCACGTGCAGTATCCGCAGATCCCGACGTTTGCCCCCGAGATGTTCGCCCGCATTACGCAGGTCGACACGCTCAAGCGCAAGCAGTTTGTGAAGGGCATGGAGGAGCTTGCCCAGGAGGGTGCCATCCAGATCTTCCGCGAGCTGGGTGCCGGCATGGAGAGCGTCATCGTGGGCGTGGTCGGTGTGCTGCAGTTTGAGGTACTCGAGCGCCGCCTCAAGGCCGAGTATCGTGTTGAGGTCCGTCGCCAGCCGCTGCCCTATACGGACATCCGCTGGATTCAGAACGACCCCGATACCATTGATATCCCGGGCCTTTCGCTCACGCGTGACACGCTGCGCGTCGAGGACATGCGCGGCGGTAAGCTGCTGCTGTTCACGAGCCCGTGGAACGTGGATTGGGCAACCGATCACAACCCCGATCTTATCCTGTCGGAGTTTGGCAACGTAGCCTTTTAATGCATCGGCGCGGTGGCCCTGTGGGGCTGCCGCGCCGTTTGCTTGCCTGATGCCGTGTGAGCGGCTATTATACCCATCGTCGTCTCAAGCCCGTGACGTCCGAGCAGTTCGGGTCCGATATCCTGCTCGTTAAACCTAAAACCAAAGGAGTACATAATGATCAAGAAGGTCATGGAGGACTACAAGGTCCTGTTGCGGAGCATTCCCGCGGCAACGGTTTCGCTGTTTTTCGTGAGTGTCATCATGATGAACCTGCTGGCCAACAAAGAGCTTATCAGCCTGCCGTATCTGGCACTCGATTGCGGCTTTGTGGTGAGCTGGGTTTCGTTTTTGTGCCAGGACATGATCTGCAAGCGCTTTGGCGCCAAGGCATCCATCAAAATCTCTGTCCTCGCGCTGCTGGTCAACCTGGCCGTGAGCCTGTGCTTTTGGGCGTGCTCGCTCACGCCCGGCATGTGGGGCGCTTACTACGACACGGGCATGATCGAGGTCAACACTGCCCTTAACGCCACCATTGGCGGCACCTGGTACGTGGTGCTGGGCTCTTCGCTGGCAATGCTCGTTTCTGCCGTGGTTAATTCCACGCTCAACCAGTCGCTCGGCCGTATGCTCAAAAAGAATAACTTTGCGAGCTTTGCCTTCCGCTCCTATGTGTCCACGGGTGTTGGCCAGTTTATCGACAACTTGGTCTTTGCCATTGTGGTGAGCCACACGTTCTTTGGTTGGACTTGGGTGCAGGTCATTATGTGCTCGCTGACGGGCGCCGTCGCCGAGCTGCTGTGCGAGGTCTTCCTGAGCCCCGTGGGCTACAAGGTTGTGCGTGGCTGGGAGCGCGAGAACGTGGGCGCCGAGTACCTCGAGCGCCACGCAACCGCCTAAGGAGCAAGTATGCGGGTTTTGATCACGGGCGCTTCGGGCGGTATCGGAGCCGCGTGCGTGCAGCGCTTTTTGGACGAGGGTCACGAGGTCGTGGGCTTTGATCTGCTGCTGGCGGCGATCGAACACGAGCGCTACCGCCATCTGATCGTTGATGTCCGCGAGCCGGACTCGTTTCCGGGCAACCTTGAGCCTCAGGTAATCGTGAACGTTGCCGGTACGCAGGATTCGGCCGATGACATCGCCGCCAACCTGCGTGGCACCATCAACGTGACCGAGCGCTACGCCTTTGTGGGGGAGGGGCTTGCCGCCAAGCCGACGCCGGCTATCAAATCCGTGGTCAATGTGGGGTCGGCGAGCGGACATACGGGATCGGAGTTTCCCGCCTATGCCGCCAGCAAGGGCGGCGTTATCGCCTACACCAAGAACCTTGCAAACCGCCTAGCACCGCAGGCCATCGCCAACAGTGTGGACCCGGGCGGCGTTATCACGCCGCTCAACCGTTGCGTGATGGAAGACGAGCGCCTGTGGAACCAGATTATGGAGCTCACGCCGCTTAAACGCTGGGCCACCGCCCAAGAGATCGCCGAGTGGATCTACTTTGCGGGCGTGACCAACCGGTTTATGACCGGGCAGAGCCTGCTGATCGATGGCGGCGAGGCCGGCCGCACACAATTTATTTGGCCCGAATAGGAAACGCGCCCGATGGAAATCCGTCGGGCGCGTTTTTGATGTATTGATTTTTAGCCGAGGCAAGTCCAGTTGACGGGGGTCGAGCCGTGCTGTTCGAGTAGCCGATTGGCTGCCGAGAAGGGGCGCGACCCTATAAAGGCGGGGAGTTCTGCCGTGGCGCGGTTGGCCGAAAGCGGCGAGGGGTGCGTAGAAGCTAGGCAGAACTTGCCGGTTGCCTTGCCCGCGCCGATCGCGTCGAGCTTGCCCTCAACCATTTGCTGGGCAAAGCGGCCCCATGCCAAAAAGACGACCGGCTGGGGCAGCTGGCAGCAGCGCTCGATAACGTAGTCGGTAAGCGTGCTCCAGCCCAGCTTGGCATGCGAGTTCGCGGCATGCTCGCGCACGGTGAGCGTTGTGTTGAGGAGCAGGACGCCCTGTTGAGCCCAGGGGGTGAGGTCTCCCGTGGCGGGAATGGGGCAGTCCAGATCGGCTTTGAGCTCCTTATAGATGTTACGCAGGCTCGGCGGCAACTTGGTTTGCGTCGCGGGGACCGAAAACGACAGCCCCATGGCCTGGTTGGGCCCGTGATAGGGGTCTTGACCCAAGATGACGACCTTGACCTGGTCGGCCGGCGTGTAGGCGAGGGCATTGAGGATGTCGTCTTGTGCCGGGTAGATGGTCTGCTCGGCACGCAAAAGGGCGATGCGCTCGAGCAGCTGGTTCGTCGTGTCACGTACCGGCTGCGGCGCATCGCCCAACCAAGTTGCTATGTTGCGGTCGCGGGTTGCGGTGTCCATGGGGCTCCTTTATGGCAGATGCTCTGTTGGTATCTATTGTAAAGGCGCACCGGTTGCCTTTATGCCACGGCTGTATGAAGAGCGGAGTCTACGAGACGTGCTCGGGCGCTCCTGCCATATGAGCGTGTCCATGTGCGCGAAGGCGCGGAAGCTCGACGGTTGCCACCATGACGCCGGTGAGGATGAGGGCGGCGCCAAAGAAGGCGATGGAGCTCAGGACCTCGCCGACCAGGAAAAACGAGAAGACGGCGGAGCAGACCGGCTCGAGCGAGAAGGCGAAGCCAGTGGTTTCGGCAGGTACGTGGGGCTGCACGAGCGTCTGGGTGATAAAGCCGTAGGCAGAGCAGACGAGTGCGAGCGCAACGATAACGACGATCTCGCTCGGCGTGCTGGGAAGCGTGAAGCCGCCAAAGGTAAATGCGGCGATACCCGAGAACAAGCCGCCGAAGCCCAGCTGCCAAACGCCCAGAGCCAGTGGATCGACTTCTTCGACAAAGCGCTTGGCGATGATAATGTGGCCGGCATAGATAAAGGCCGAGAGCAGCATGATGATCGCGCCGGGATTCAGGCTGGTAAAGTCGGCGCCCGAGAGCAGCAACATGCCGCAGGTGACGATGGCTGTGCCGATGAGCACCTTGCGCTCGGGGGCGCGACGCAGCAGGGCCGCGTTGGCAAACGGCACGATCACGACCGTCAGGCTCTGCAAAAAGCCGGCGGTGGAGGCGGAGGTGAGGCTGGAGCCCAGGCACATGCAGGTGATCTCGGTTGCCATGATGGCGCCGATGATGGCGGCGCGGACCATCAGGTCACGGTTGATGCGCACCGCGTGCTTGTGGAAGAGCAGCAGGCAGGCCGCAAAGGCGATGATGCAGCGCAGCGCGACGATGCTCGTGGCGTTCATGCTGTCCATGCCGATCTTCATGAGGGGGTACGAAAAGCCCCATGCGACGGGAACGGAAAATGAGAGCGCGATTGCTTTTTTGCGATCCATGGGACTCCTTTTGTTACAGAACGGTTTCGCAAAAAGGATTCTGCTCCCAGATATGGATGTAGTAAAGAGAATGTATCTTCAGTATGATTAAGAAATACTAATGTTGGAAGAAAAAACCCTGGCAAAACGTTTTACGGCTACATCGAAGTGGAGGCACGATGGCATCGCGGTATCAGATTGTATGTATGGTGGTCGATTGCGGCAGCCTGAAACGTGCCGCCGACGCGCTGGGCTATACGCAAAGCGCGGTGAGCCAGGCCGTCAAGGCGCTCGAGCGCGAGCTGGGCACCACGATTATCGAGCGCGGCAAGCAGGGCGTCTCGCTTACGCGCGACGGCAAACAGTATCTGCCGTATCTGCGCCAGATCGTAACGGCCGAGGCCGAGCTCGAGGGCAAGCGTCAGGAGTTGCTGGGGCTTTCATCGACCGACATTCGCATTGCGACGTTTACCAACGTGAGCCGTACCGTGCTGCCGCGCGTGATCCGCGACTTTGGGGCCCTGCATCCGGGCGTGCGCTTTACCCTCAAGCAGGGCGATTACACGCGCAACGCCCAATGGGTGCACGATGGCGTGGTTGACTTTTGCTTTACGGCGCGTGGATTTACCACAGGGCTCGAGAAGCGCGTGGCCTATCATGACGAGCTGGTGGCGCTGTTGCCAGCCGCCCATCCGCTGGCGGCAAAGGAAAAGGTGACGCTCGCCGACCTCGCGTCCGAACCGTTTGTGCTGCTGGATGAGGGCGAGCAGAGCCTGGTGCTCGATGCATTCGCGGCGCACGGGCTGTCCCCGCACGTGACAAGTGAGGTTACCGACGACTACACCATTATGGCGATGGTGGAGGAGGGCCTCGGCGTGAGCATGCTCTACCGGCGTACGGTCGAGGGCATGCAGGCTGATATTTGCGTGCGTCCCATCGTGCACGCTCCCTCACGCGACGTCGTGGCAGCCTGGCGCAGCTGGGATACCATGCCGATCGCCACGAGGCGCTTTATCGACTACATGAGCTCACATATCGTGAGCTAGTTGCCGATGCGCCACCTTGTTGGATGTGTCTAGCGCGCCCCAGTCTTGGCTTGCGCCAGACGATAGGTGCGTGCCGGATGGCAGAGCAATACCGCCACGACCATAAAGAACGCTGTGGTGCCCAGGCTGATGGGGTAGACCATCATGATGTTCGCAAAGGTGCGGAAGTGCGGGAACACGCAGAACACCCAATAGAAGCGGATGCCGCAGACGCAAATCATGGTGATGAGGGCGGGCATGAGCGAGATGCCAAAGCCGCGCAGATAACCGGACATGTTTTCGTAGAACATGCTAAAGGCGTACGCCGGGAAGATCGAGCACACGCGGATATAGCCGATCGAGACGATGTTGGGATCGCTGTTAAAGAGCGCCAGGATCTCGCGCCCCAGACCGACGATGATGACGATGGTGGTGAGCGCGACGATGCCGCCTTCGACCAGGCAGACCTTGAGCGTCTTGGTGCAGCGGTCGATCTGGCGAGCGCCGTGGTTTTGCCCCACAAAGGTGGTGCAGGCCTGGCTAAAGCTGTTGAGCAGGTTGTAGCACACATACTCCAGGCTCATGGCGGCGCTCGATGCCGCCATGACCTCGGTGCCCAGGCTGTTGATGGCGGACTGGATGATGATGTTGGCGACGGCAAAGACGGCGCTTTGGATGCCGGCGGGCAGGCCAATCTTGACGATGCGCTTGAGGGCGACGGGGTCTAAGCCTAAGTCGCGTGGGGTGACGCGGACGACGGAGTCGGTCTTGAGCAGGCGGATAAAGAGCGTAGCGGCGCTGACGGTGTAGGCGATGGCGGTGGCGATGGCGACGCCCGCGACGCCCCAGTGGAGTACGGGGACAAAGACGAGGTCCAGGCCAATGTTGAGGACGGTGGACACGGCAAGCGCCTGCAGCGGCATGCGGGTGATGCCGACGGAGCGGAAGATCGCGGCCTCAAAGTTGTAAAGCAAAATCGAGGGCATGCTCAGCAAAAAGACGCGTAGGTAGAGCGATGCGAGCGGCATGGTTTCGTCAGGGACGTTGAGCGCGGCGAGCATGGGTTCGGCAAAGATCTCGCCCAGCGCGATGACGACAAAGCCCACGAGTGCCATCAGAATCGAGGTATGGACGGCGCGCTTGACCATGTTCTGATCGTTGCGGCCGATGGCGTTGGCGATGACCACGTTGGAGCCAAGCGACAGGCCAATAAACAGGTTGATCATAAGGCTGGTAAGGGGAACATTGGAGCCGACCGCCGCCATGGCGAGGGTTCCCTGGTCGCCCGAGAAGTTACCGATGATGACCGTGGCGATGAGGTTCGACAGCTGCTCAAGGATGCTCGTGGCGGCGACGGGAAAGGCGAACAGGGGAATATTGCGCCACAGCGAGCCGGTGGTCATGTCGATGTGCTTAGATGCGGTGTCTGCCATACGCTCTCAATCTCTAACATGCTCATTCGTGCTTATTTGCGCAGACGATGATACTCCTAAGCGCGGGTAGTCTTTTTGGGACGGGGCTGTTTTAGCTATCCCGGCAGGCAATCGGCCAAAACGTCCCCAATGACTAGGTGGGGGAGGCGTGCGACAATGGTGGGCGTTGTGTTGTTCGCGCTAAGGAGTTGCCATGTTGTTGTGTCCTGTTTGCCATGAGCCTTTGGTGGACGACGAGCGCGGTGCTGTGTGCGCGGGCGGACACCGGTTTGACCGTGCGCGCGAGGGCTATCTGTATCTGCTGCGCTCGTCCAAGAGCGGCGACTCCATGGGCGATCCCAAGTCGCAGGCGCGCAGCCGTCGTGACTTTCTGAACCGTGGATACTATGCGCCGTTGCGCGATGCGATGGTCGAGCTGGTGCGCGAGCGGGTGTCTGAACGTGCCGCGTCTACGAACGGCCCCATGACCTTGCTCGATATTTGCTGCGGCGAGGGCTACTACACCAGCGCCATGGGTGCGGTGCCGGGCGTGGATGCTTACGGTTTCGACCTGGGCAAAGAGATGGTGCGCCTGGCCGCCAAGCGCGGCGATGCGACCTACTTCGTGGCCAACATGAAGGACATCCCCGTGGCTGATGGCGCCTTTGATATGGTGACCGAACTCTTTGCTCCCTTTAACGAGCGTGAGTTTTCTCGCGTGCTGGCGCCCGAGGGCTCGCTCTACACCGTGGTGCCGGGTGCCCGTCATCTGTTTGGGCTCAAGGAGGTGCTCTACGACACGCCATATCTCAATGACGAGAAGCTGCCGAAGACTACCGAGCTCGAGTTGGTCGGAACGCAGCGGATATCTGCGAATATTACGCTCCAGACCCAGGCCGACATCGAGGCGGTGTTCCAGATGACACCGTACTACTACCGCACGCGCCCCGTCGACAAAGAGCGCCTGGCAAACTTGGACACTCTTCAGACCGACATCGACTTCATCATCGCCGAGTACCGCCACTAACCTACCAAAAAGGGACAGGTTTATTTTGGCAGGTTTTATCTGGGCAAACGTAAAGGGCTGACCGCGGAGATGCGCGATCGGCCCTTTTTAGTTGCTTGGCTGCAGAGGCTATGAGAAGCGAGCGCTTACAGGCGGTCCTTGTTCTCGGCCTTGATGGCGTGCGCCTGCTGAACAAAGAACAGGTCGTACACCACGATGACAAAGGCGCCAAAGTTGATGGCGTCGCCGCCAAACGCGGGAAGCGTGAGCACCGCCTGGGCAAGCGTGGCGACTGCAGCAACGATACCGAGCTTAAACGCGCCGTCAACCTGCGAAGGCTTGTTGGCACCCTTGATGCCCGCAACGCCCGCGGCAAGATCGATGAGGCCCTTGGCGATAATCACGGCCGCGGCGAGCATGGCGTTCGGTCCGTAGGTGGACTCGAACTTGCCGGTCGCGATGCCGGCGATTCCAATGACGAGACTGGCGATGCCCAGAACAAAATAAATCAGGGCAAGGATTTTGAGTGTCTTGCGAGTGAAGCTCATGGCTGGTCCTTTCGATACGAGTACGCCAACCTGGCGCACCCTATGTGCTGCACATATGGTGAAGCACATTGTAGTTCAACGGGGCGATGCATGCGTTTGAAAGCGTCTCTTGCCTGTACGGTTCAACCTTTCAAAAAGGAAAGCTGGGCGTAAGTCAAATCGATGGCAGCGTATGCGCGGCGCTGCGATGATGGGGCCATGGTAAGAGCTGGACCGAAGGAGGAGCCGTGATGTACGGAGCCAAGCAAGTGCGTGAGCCGCGTTCGTTAGGAAGGCGTATGGGCGATTCCGTGATCGCTGCCGTGTGCACGGGATTGATGGCGGTGCTTTGCATTGGGATGCTGTGGACCATGTCGCGTGTGGGACAATAGCGGACGGTTGGGTGCCAACTGAGGTGGCGCTCACGTATTCGTTTTGCTTGCTAAGGAGTGTCCATGGGCGTCGTCGATCCCTTTTCTGTTGCTCGGGCTGCTGGGCTCGAGCTCGTGCGGACGTCCGAGGGCCTTACGCTCACCGACGGCACGATGGAGTTGCGTGCCGATTTTGGCCGCATGCTTCCACGGCTCAAGCAGGGTCGTCTGCAGCAAGAGCTACTGGTGAAGGCTGCGCGCACAAAAGGCATCGAGCAACCATGGGCGATTGATGCCACAGCAGGCTTTGGCGAGGATTCGCTGCTGCTGGCTGCCGCGGGTTTTGCGGTCGATTTGTATGAGCAGGATTGCGTGATCGCGGCGCTCCTCCAGGATGCCCTGGATCGCGCGGCAGATGATCCGGCGCTTGCGGCCGCCGTGGCGCGCATGCACTTACATGCGGGCGAGGACAGCATTGCCGGTCTTCGCCATACGGCCGAGCTGATCGAGCGGGGCGAGCTCGCGGCTCCCGACGTGGTGTATCTGGACCCCATGTTTCCCGAGCGCACCAAGAGCGCGGCGGTGAAAAAGAAGTTTCAGCTCTTGCACCATCTGGAGCAGCCGTGCGCCGATGAGGAAACGCTGGTCGAAGCTGCGCTTGCGGTGCACCCGCGCAAGGTCGTTATCAAGCGACCGGTGAAGGGGCCGCTGCTTGCCGGCGTTAAGCCGAGCTATCAGCTTGCGGGCAAGGCCGTTCGTTACGATGTTTTGGTGCCGCCGCGCCCGTAGCTTGTGCACGATGGCTGGCGCTTCGCCAGCGCCGTGCCGATGCGGGGTCTATTTCCAAGGGTGCGACGTCAGGTGCCAGCCGCCGCAGTATTCGCATTTGTAGCAGGCCAAACCACGCCGTCCGCGGTTTTCGCAGTCGGCCATAACGGCCTCGGCTTCGGCGCGTGTGTCGTAACGGTTTTTGCGCTCGCACGACTTATAGCGCCAAGCCTCGTCGCGCTCGGCGTCCAGGGCGTCGCGGCGCTCGTCCTCGCGTGCAAACAGGTCGCTCATATCGCCGCCGGTGGCAGCGCCCAAAAACTCGCTTTTGGCTTTTGACCAGGCGGCTCGCTTTTTGCTCCCCATCTGCTTCGCGCTCCTCTCCAAACGTTGGTATCATTGCTCAATCAAAGTGATACCAATAAACGTGAGGTCGCCGCGTGATGATCAGAAAAACCCTCGATACCGACATTCCCGCCGTCATGGCTATCTATGACGCGGCCCGCGCCTTTATGCGCGCGCATGGTAACGCCACGCAGTGGCCCGAGGGCACGCCTTCGGCCGAGCAGCTGGCTGCCGATATTGTCGCTGGTGGCAGTTACGTGTGCGAAGTCGATGGCCGCGTGGTGGCGACGTTTGCCTTTTTGCCGGGTCCGGATGAGTGCTATGACATAATTGAGGACGGTCAATGGCGCAGCGACACTCCGTACGCCGTGCTGCACCGCGTGGCATCCGACGGCACCGTGCACGGTATCGCGGCGGCGATGTTTGCCTTTGCCAAGGAATGCGCCGACCATCTGCGTATTGACACGCACGAGGACAACTTGCCCATGCAGGGCGCCATCGCCAAGGCGGGGTTCGAGCGTGTCGGTATCGTCTATGTGTCCGACGGCACGGCGCGTGTCGCGTTTGATTGGCTGCGCGAGGCGTAGGAGCCAAGGCACGTATCATCACCCAGCTCAAATAAAAAATGGCCCCGAGTGGGGCCATTTTTGGTAAAACGCGTCGTTGTGGGACTCGCATTGTTACCGCCCCAGATGAACCCGGGCAGACAAAAAGGGGAGGTGCCGGCTTTCGCAAGGCGCGAACCTACGAAAATCGCCGCGCGGCAACGCGGGGCGATGAGCTCGGTCGGGGGATAGGGCCCGCTTCGCCCACCGGCCCGTAAATTGTATCATCCAGTGTGGAGCGTGAACGCCCGTTGCCGCGTGCGATGGGCTTGCAATAAGAGGAGAGCCATGTCGAAGCAAGCGGTCGTTGGAATCTTGGCGCATGTCGATGCCGGCAAGACCACGTTGGCCGAGGCCATACTGTTCAACGCGGGCCGCATTCGCAAGCGTGGCCGCGTGGACGATGGCGATTCGCATCTGGACACTAACACGATCGAGCGCGAGCGCGGCATCACGATTTTCTCGTCGCAGGCCGTGCTCGACCACGGCGATACCCACGTCATGCTCGTGGATGCTCCCGGCCATGTCGATTTTTCTGCCGAGGCGGAGCGCACACTGCGTGCCCTGGACTACGCGATTCTGGTGGTGGGCGCCAACGATGGCGTGCAGGGGCACACCGAAACCCTGTGGCGCCTGCTTGCACGCTATGACATCCCGACGTTCATCTTCATCAACAAGATCGATTTGGAGAATCCCGGCCGCGATGTTTTGCTGGCACAACTCGGGCAGCGTCTTTCCGAGGGCTGCCTGGATGCCAACGAGCTGCTGGCGGGCGGCGCCGTTCAGGAGGACGCTGCTGCGTTGGACGAAGCGGCGCTCGAGGAGTTTCTTGAAGCGGGTGAGCTTTCTGTCGCAACGCTGTCGCACATGGTTGCCGAGCGCAAGCTCTTTCCCTGCTTTGCCGGCTCGGCGCTCAAGGACCAAGGCGTTGACGAGCTACTGGATGGTATATGCGCGCTGATGCGTGAGCAGGCGTGGCTCCCGGAGTTTGCCGCGCGCGTCTATCGTGTCAGCCGCGGGGATCGTGGCGAGCGCTTGGCTTGGGTTAAAGTGACCGGCGGCACGCTGCGCGCAAAACTGATGATCAGCGGGCATTCCAGTGCCGAGGCGTGGGAACAGAAGGTCGATCAGGTGCGCATCTATAACGGCGAGAAGTATGAGCTTGCCCAAGAAGTTGCTGCTGGCAGTATTTGCGCCGTGACGGGTCTTGCGCACGTTCGCCCAGGGGACGCCCTGGGCACGGAGCCCGCGGGCGATGCGCCCGTCATCGCTCCGGTCCTCACCTATACGGTGCTGCCGGGCGAACACGACGTTCATGCGGTGTTTAAAGCGCTGAGTGAGTTGGCGGACGAAGATCCCATGCTCGGCGTAAGCTGGAATACGCATCTTGAGCAGATCCATTTGCAGTTGATGGGCGCCGTGCAACTCGAGGTCGTGCAGCGCGTGCTGGCCGATCGTTTTGGCCTTGCGGTCGAGTTTGAGCCCGGCGGCATTCTCTATAAGGAGACTATTTCGCGGCCGGTCGAGGGCGTGGGCCACTTTGAGCCGCTACGCCACTATGCCGAGGTGCATCTGCGCCTGGAGCCGTTGCCGGCGGGTTCGGGTGTGCAGTTTGGCACCGTGACCTCGACCGACGAGCTCGATCTTAACTGGCAGCGTTTGGCACTCACCAACGCTATGGAGCGCGACCACCTGGGCGTGCTGACGGGCTCGCCCATCACCGATGTGCGCATTACGCTCACGGGCGGCCGCGCGCATGCCAAACACACCGAGGGCGGCGATTTTCGCCAGGCCACGTATCGCGCGATTCGCCAGGGTTTGATGCAGGCGCGCGAGGTCGGCGCAGACGTGTTGCTGGAGCCGTGGTACCACTTTGAGCTCGAGGTGCCGGGGGAGTGCGTGGGCCGGGCGTTGTCAGATGCCACACGCATGGGTGCCGAGTACGAGCCGCCGACGATGGCGGGAGACCGAGCGAAGCTTGTGGGTCGCGTGCCGGCATCCGAGGTGCAGGATTACGCGCTGGAGGTGGCTGCCTACACGAGCGGGCGCGGTCATCTGTACCTGGAGTTCGCCGGTTATGCGGCTTGCCATGATGCCGAGCGCGTAATCGAGACGGCCGCCTATGAGCCCGAGGCCGATCTGCCCAACACGCCCGACTCGGTCTTTTGCTCTCACGGCGCCGGCTACACGGTCAAATGGTATGACGTGCCCGCCGCAGCGCACGTAAAGATCGATCCCGCCACCTTCCGTCCCTGGCGAGCAGCAGACGCCGAGTTTTTCGGCCACATGTGACAAAGGGACAGCCCCTTTGTCACATGCTATTGGTATAACTCGGTATAAGTTGGTATAACTATTAGCAGCGTTTGCCAATCCGAGGAGGCCGACATGAATCCAAATCCCTTTAAGCCAACGGCAGGTAAGCGGCCTCCGATACTCATTGACCGCGAGTCGGTCATCGAAGATTTTGAGGAAGGGCTCGATAACGGCGCCGGAGCGCCGGGCAGGCTCATGCTCATTACGGGAAACCGCGGTTGTGGCAAAACAGTTCTCCTGCGGGAGTTGCAATGTCTCGCCAGCGAGCGCGGATGGGCGGTTGTCTCCGATTCCGCCTCGCTTGGCTTGTGCGACCGCTTGGCCGACGCGCTTCGCTCGAATAAACCCGTTGTGACGTCAATGGAGTTCGGTCCGTCGTTTGGCCGGATGTCGGTCGAGGCGGCGCGAGCAAAGGGCGAGACGTTGCGAGGGCTGGTCGACGAGCGCCTCAAGAGGCTCGAGCCGGGAAAGGGCATACTGTTTGCGATTGACGAGGCGCAATCGGCGTCTATCGAGGAGCTGGCGGCTCTTGCCGTTCTCTATCAGCAGGTGCTCGGAGATCAGGATGTCACGGGCTTGTCCGATAGCGACCAGCGCGGTCTTGCGCTGGCGTTCGCTGGCTTGCCCTGTATGGTTGACGACCTGCTCGAAGAGCCGAGCGTGACGTTTTTGCGGCGTGCCCAGCAGCGTACGCTGGGGGCGATATCTTTGCCCAAGGTGCGCGATTCATATATCCAGACGGTTAAAGACGCTGGTCTTTACGTTGACGCGGAGACGGCGGACCTTGCGGCGCGCAAGAGTATGGGGCATCCCTATATGGTTCAGCTGGTGGGATATTACATGTGGCGCTCTGCTGTCCGGCGCAACTCGCAGGTCATTGAAAGGTGCGATGTCGAGGATGGCCATGCGGATGCCGTCTCCGAGTTCTACGAAGCGGTCGATGCGCCCCTGTATTACGGGCTGCGCAGTCCACAGCGCCTTTTTATCGAGGCCATGGCGGTTGACGAGGGCAAACCGACGCTCATGGCGGATATCATCGAGCGCTGCGACCGTACCCAGAGCTGGGCGAGTAAATATCGCGCAAGCCTGATTCGCGAGCGCGTCATCGAGGCCGCCGGATACGGCCTCGTCCGGTTTGCCGTGCCCATGCTGGGCGAGTACATCCGCGAACGCATTTTATGGCATGAGTAGGGTGATAAAAGTGACGGAACAGAAGATGAGCCCGCAGGCTATCGAGGTGCGTGGCGCGCGCGTCCATAACCTCAAGGACATCGATATCGATATTCCGCTGGGAAAGCTCGTGGGCATTGCCGGCGTGTCGGGTTCGGGCAAGAGTTCGCTGGCGCTGGGGGTTCTGTATGCCGAGGGCTCGCGTCGCTATCTGGAGGCGCTCAGCACCTATACCCGCCGACGGCTCACCCAGGCCGAGCACGCTCAGGTGGATGAAGTGCTGCACGTACCGGCGGCACTCGCGTTGCATCAGCGTCCCAGTGTGCCGGGCGTGCGCTCGACCTTTGGCACCATGACCGAGCTCAACAATAGCCTGCGTCTGCTCTTTAGCCGCTGCGCCCATCACGTGTGCCCGCATTGTGGGGCGCGTGTGGAGCCGAGCCTTAACGTGGCTGCGGGCCTGTCGCTCACGTGCCCCGCATGCGGCCGCGAGTTCTACGCGCCGAGTGCCGAGGACCTTGCCTTTAACAGCGGCGGCGCGTGTCCCACCTGCGGCGGCACCGGTGTCATGCGCGAGGTGGACGAGACGAGCCTGGTGCCCGACGAGTCAAAGACCATCAACGAAGGCGCGGTGCTTCCCTGGGGCACGCTCATGTGGGACCTGATGAAGCAGGTGGCCGGCGAGATGGGCGTGCGTACCGATGTGCCGTTTAACCAGCTCACACCTCAAGAGCGCGACATTGTGTTTCACGGCCCGGCGGTTAAGAAGCATATTCTCTACGTTCCCAAAAACGGCGAGGGTGCCACGCCGCTCGACTTTACCTATTACAACGCCGTCTATACCGTCGAGAATGCGCTCGCCAAGGTTAAGGACGATAAGGGACTTAAGCGCGTGGCTCGCTTTTTGCGCGAGGGCCCGTGCCGTGACTGCGGCGGCACCCGTCTCTCCGAGGCTGCGCGTCAGCCCCAGGTGCGCGGTATCAATCTGGCGCAGGCAGCGGCCATGACGCTGGGCGAGGCAATTGAGTGGATGCGCGGCGTGCCTGCAGCGCTGCCAGCCGAGATGCAGCCCATGGCAACGGATATCTGCGATTCGTTTTTGAGCACCGCCCGTCGCTTGGTCGACCTGGGCCTCGATTACCTTTCGCTCGACCGCGCCGGTGCTACGCTCTCCACGGGTGAGCGCCAGCGTGTGCAGCTCGCCCGCGTGGTGCGCAACCGGTCGACGGGCGTGCTGTATGTGCTGGACGAGCCTTCGATCGGCCTGCATCCTGCCAATGTCGACGGCCTGGTAGGCGTGATGCGCGATCTGGTGGATGACGGCAACACCGTGGTTGTCGTTGATCACGATACACGCGTGCTGGCGGAAGCTGACTATCTGGTCGAGATGGGCCCCGTTGCCGGAGCAGGCGGCGGCCATGTAATCGCCGCCGGTACGGTGGACGAGGTCGAGCAGTTGCAGGACAGCCGCATCGCGCCGTTTTTGTGCTCGGACTCCAAGCGCCTGCGTCCGCAGGTGACTGACAACGAAATGTTCGACCAGGGCCACATCCGCATGGCGACCGATACCATCCATACCGTCAAGCCGCTCGAAGTCGATATCCCGCGCGGCCGTCTCGTCGCGGTGACGGGCGTTTCGGGTTCGGGCAAGACGACGTTGGTGCTCGAGACGCTTATCCCGGCACTCAAGGCGCAGGCAGCTGGCGAGCGCTTGCCGGGGCACGTGCGTTGGGTCGATGCCGAAGGCATTGCCCGTACAAATCTGATTGACGCCACACCCATCGGCGCCAACGTGCGCTCGACGGTGGCGACCTATGCCGATATTCATGATGAGCTGCGCCGCGCCTTCGCCCGTACGCCCGAGGCCAAGGCGGCAGGGTATAAGGCGGGTGCCTTTAGCTACAACACCGGCACCTTGCGCTGCCCTACGTGCGATGGCACGGGCTCGATATCGCTCGACGTGCAGTTTTTGCCCGATGTCGAGATCGTCTGTCCTGCATGCCGCGGCTCGCGTTACGCCGACGCGGCCTCGCATATCCATCGTGAGGGCAAGGATGGGAGCCTGCTTACGTTGCCGCAGATCATGGACATGAGTGTGGACGAGGCCCTCGACGCCACGATAGGACTCAAGAAAGTCCAGGCGCGCTTGCAGACCCTGCACGACCTGGGGCTGGGCTATCTCACGCTCGGCGAGCCCACGCCGGCGCTTTCGGGCGGCGAGGCTCAGCGGCTCAAGCTTGCGAGCGAGATGGGCCGCGTACAGGATGACGCCGTGTTTGTGTTCGACGAACCCACGATCGGTCTGCATCCGCTCGATGTTCAGGTGCTGCTGAGTGTGTTTGACGGCCTCGTTGCCAAGGGCGCCACGGTTATCGTGATCGAACACGACCTCGACCTTATCCGCAACGCCGATTACGTGATCGACATGGGCCCGGGCGGTGGCGACGCCGGCGGGCAAATCGTCTGCGCCGGTACGCCGGGCGACATCGCAGCCTGCTCCGCAGGCATTACCGGTCGCTACCTATAACCGAATGTGACAAAGGGACAGTCCCTTTGTCACATTCCCGGAAAGCCTGTCTGGCGCAGGGCTTCGTAGAGGACGATGGCGGCGCTGTTGGAGAGGTTGAGGGCGCTGATGCGGTAGTCGTCCGGATTGATGAAGTTGCCGCAGATATCCTGTCGAAGGATGGCTTCGTGGTCGTCCTCGGTATGCCCGAGCGATTCCTCGTGGGCTTCCCATGCCTCGGCGTTGTCAAGCGAATCGCAATCGCGCAGCATCGGGATGCGCTCGCAGCGCTCGGGCGCCGCGGCGAGCAGCTCCTCGGGAATGCCCGAGCTCTCGCTGCCAAAGACCAGGTAGTCGCCATCGCGGTAGGTACTCTGCGCATAGGTTCGGCGCGCCTTTTTGGTCAGCAGATGCAGGCGCTCGTCGGCGGGGGAGAGGCCGTTGCGCGCAAGGAAATCCTCCCAGCCGGCATAGGTCGTCACGTCCAAGTTTTGCCAGTAGCCCAGGCCGGCGCGACGTACCGTCTTGTCATCGAGCGAAAAGCCCAGTGGCTCCACCAGATGCAGATGGGCGCCGGTGACTACGCAGGTACGGCCGATATTGCCCGTATTGGCCGGAATCTCGGGTGCATACAGCACGATATTGAACATGAATCTCCTTGGCTCAGAACGAAAAACCACCACGAAGGGTACCTTCGTGGTGGTTAGGCGGTTACGTGGGCGGAAAAATGCCCGCTTGGATAAACCTAGGCGCGGTGCCAGTCGGTCAGGCAGGCATCGAGGGAGGCGATGAGCGCATCCTTGTCCATGTGACGGCCGATGATGCACAGGCTCGTCATGCGGTCGCCCGTCTCATCGTCCCAAATCTGCATGATCTCGGGGTTCTCGTCGATGATCTTCTGCTTCTCGCCCTCGGGCGCCGAATCGACAAACAGGCCGTTCTCCATCAGGCGCATCTGGTGGCCGGCCTGCTCAAACATGTAGCACATGTCCGGATCGCCGGTCTGCCACAGCGGGCCCTTGACGCGGATGACCTCGTCGGGCCACTCCTGCTCAACAAAATCGGTGAACTTCTGCAGGTCAAACGGCTTGCGGCGCGAGTACACAAAGGTCTCGATGTCGTACTCGAGCACCTCGGGGTCGTCGTGCTCCTCGGGATGCTCCATGGCCTCGATCCAGGCGGCGGAGTTGTAGGCGCGCATAAAGTCGAAGCGGTCGGTATCGAGCAGCTCCTCCATGGGGACCTCGCCGTTTTGGGCCTCGACAATTACGGCGTCTTTCTGCAGGCTGCGCACGATGGCCTTGAGCTCGGCGATCTGCTCAGGCGTGACGGTATCGGTCTTGTTGAGGATCAGCGTGGAGCAGAACTCGATCTGCTGGATGAGCAGGCTCTCGATGTCGTCCTCGTCGATATCCTCGGCCAGCAGGTCGCGACCGCCGTTGAACTCGTCGTACATGCGGGCGCAGTCGACCACAGCCACGATGTTGTCGAGCGCGAGCTTGGGCTCGCCGCCCACCTTAGCCTCGTCGCAGAAGCTCGAGATGGTGTAGGCGATGGGGATAGGCTCGCAAATGCCCGATGCCTCGATGATGATGTAGTCGAAGTTGCCCGAATCGGCGATGCCCTGCAGCTGGTTGGCCAGGTCATCCGAAAGCGTGCAGCAGATGCAGCCGTTGGTGAGCGGGATGAGGTCGTCGGTCTCGGAAAGGCCGCCGTCGGCGATGAGGCTGGCGTCGACGTTGATCTCGCCGATATCGTTGACGATCACGGCGGCGCGGATGCCGCCGTCGTTAGCGAGGATGTGGTTGAGCAGCGTGGTCTTGCCGGCACCGAGGTATCCGGTAAGCATGATGATCTTCACGGGTTTGTTGGGCATGTGCCCTCCTTTGTTAGACATGGCTTACAGTTGAATCATATGCCAAACGTCTGCTCTTATACCCACGGGCTGGCAAATAACACAGGCTACTCCCAGGCTCCCCATACATCGGGGCAATAACCGACGGTGGCCTTTTTGCCGTTGCGCACGATGGGCTCGGCTAGAACCTGCTGGTTCTCGAGCAGCTTGTCGAAGCGCTGGCTAGGGGTAAGGTGCTGGATGAGCGCGAGCGTCTCCTCGTCCTTGGCTTTGGGGTTGAGCAGTTTGTCGATACCGCCGACCGCCTGCATCACGCTCGTGAGCTCGCCCTTGCTCATCTCCTTTTCCTTAAGGTCGATAAACTGCACCTTAATGCGGCGCTCCTTAAAATAGCGCTGGGCCTTCTTGGTGTCGAACGACTTCTTAGTCCCGAAGATTTGAATATTCATGGCCCCGCCGCTCTATCGAATGAAGTTGGTCGTTGCGCGATCTGCCTCGGGCGCGTTGATACCGGCGGCTTGTCCCGCCTCGATGCAGCGCAGGAGCCAGGCCATGTTTTTGCCGATGTTTCGCATGGTGGCAAGGCCCTCGGCGTCCCCATCGGCGTCGCCGGGCACGCGGCCAAACACGTTGTTCCAGTAGGTGGAAGCAACCACGGGCATTTGCTTAATGGTGAAGTACTTGTTGAGCACATCGAACGTGGTCGACGTGCCGCCGCGACGAGCGACGGCGACTGCGGCGCCGGGTTTGTGCTCAAAGGCGTGCCCGCCTGCATAGAAGGCGCGATCGAGGGCCGAAAGGATGCGCCCGCTGGGGTGCGCATAGTAGACGGGCGAGCCAAAGACAAAGCCGTCGGCCTGCTCGGCGGCGGCAATGAGCTCGTTGACCGCGTCGTCGTCAAAGGTGCAGCGGCAATCGAGCTTGCCGCACTGACCACAGCCAATGCAGTCGCGAATGGGCTTGGCGCCCAGCTGGAACACCTCGGTATCGATACCCTCGGCACGCAATTGCTCGGCGACTTCGGCAAGCGCGCGAGCGGTGTTGCCGTTTGCCTTGGGGCTGCCGTTGACCAAAAGAACCTTCATCACAAACTCCCTCTGCTGTTGGTGACTTCTGCAGAGGATTATCGCACGAGCGGGCGGATGGCGTGGGGCGCGATGCCGGCCCCGAGGGCCCACGGCAGGCTCGCCCACCAGGTACGTGCGGGATACGGTCTAGAGGATGTTGGAGTGCGGGGCCTCGTGCGAGCAGATTGTAAGGGGTCTGGGCGGGCCGCCCTCGATGGCGAGCTTTGAGGTCTTGGAAGGCGGGCTGCTGCGGAGGCTATGATTAATACTAAGGCGGTTGCTATCGAGTAATTCACACTTGGTTTGATTCGATTGTGAACGCGCAGCTAGGACGGAAAGCAAAGGAAGTTCTATGGAAACAGAGGATGCTGTCTGCTTGATAACTTCGATTGCCCTGATTCTTCTTTCAATCCAATACAGAAGAGGAAGATGGCTCAGCTCAATTGCTGGATATGATGTCACAAAAAGGGAGAGCGGGATTGATATACGCCCTTACGCAAAGTTGATTTCTTCTGTGACGTTATGGATGGGGCTGCTGTTTTTCTTGTGGGCGGTAGAGGGCTGGGTGCGCGATTGGAATACCAGTGTTTTTGAAGTTTTGGTTCTACTTCTGTTCAGCTTGGCCTCTTTGTCGTTCGTGCGGCTCGTTAGGTTTGTGTTTATGAGGCGATAGCCAGCGGAAGCGGGATGGACGACAAAATGGACCAATACAGCCAATTGTCAAAAGAATTTGATAGGGTTGGCTTAACAGATTTACTCGAGGGCATATCCGTGGCGGGGGATAGGTTTTATGTTGTTGAGCACTTATTTGCATCGGGTGAAGGAAACCAAGAGTATCGAAAACGGTGCTCCCGGGCCCCGGGAGGGACTGCGGGGGCGTTCGGCTAACTGCGGGTACGACCTATTTGCTCAATGTGTTCGGTTGAGATCGGAAATTAACCATCATGCGCCCCACGACGCTAGTCCAGCTTGGTGCCCGGTACTTGCGGCGCCTCTTTAAGCAGCGCTTTGAGTTCGTTCAAAATGGAAACGGGCTGACGGTCGACGCCGTCCAGATGGAGCGTGGCCACGCGAATGGGCGGCTGATATTCAAGCGAGCCGATGAGCACGGGAGAACCCAAGAACCGTTCGATGTCGCTTGCGATCTCGTCGATTGCCTCGGGGCCGAGCTCATCGAAAAGCGCCACGAATGTCGGTCCTGTTGAGCGGAACAGGCGGCCCTTGCCGCGCGAACAATCCATGAGGCAGGCGGCGCTTTCGGCGAGCACGCGGTCGCCTGCGTCGAATCCAAAGCGGGCATTGACCTCGGCGATATCGTCGACCTTAATGGCAATAAAGCCAGCCTCGCGCGGCACGCGGCGCATCTCTCCAATAGCGTTGACCAGGGCGTGGACATCGCCCAGACCCGTTACCGAGTCGGTCGTATCTGCTAGGCTTCGGTTGATGATAGTGCCCACATACATGTTGGGCTCGGTATCGGTGCCGTCCAAGCGGTAGCCCGTGCAGTCGCAAAGCGCGTACGCTCCGGTAGCATCCATAACGCGGTACTGCATGTAGTGGAAGTGCCATGTGCCGTTTATCACCATGTCGAGCTCGGCGCGTACGTTGTCGCGGTCCTCGGGGTGGACGCGAGCAAGCCACATATCGACCGAGTTGAAAGGGTGCTGGGAGGGCAGGTCAAAATCGCGCACGGCGTTAACCGACCATTGCGATTCTCCCGTATCGAGGTTAAGGATAAACGGATAGCGCGTCTCGGAGCTCATGGAGATCGCTTGGAACACCCGGTCGTTGCAGGGAAGCTGATCGACGATTGGGTGTTGTGGCACGTCATTGTCTTTCGGTTGCTGCACGCGGTGCATGAGCTTGTAGCGATACATTTTGCGATCGGCATCCATTGTCATCTGGCGACGCGAATCGCCTGCAAGCGGGTCGACGTGCGAGCAACCAAAACTAAAACTGGCGATCATGGGCGCCTTGCCGTCCGATGTTGCCTCGACAAGATCGGTGCGTGTCCGCTCCAAGCGCTGCTCGAGCTCGGCTTCGCCTGTCGTGGGGGACACGAGTACAAATTCGTCTCCACCGATACGGAACAGCAGGTCATCGTGCTCCATGGTTTCGGTGAGCGCACGACAGATGCCCAGAATATAGCGGTTGCCCTCGGCGTGGCCAAACTTATCGTTGCAGTGCTTGAGGTGATCGATGTCAATATAGGCGCAGGTGAAGGGGGCGCCTTTGAGCCAGAGCTGATCGACATGGTGGTCGAGTCCACCGCGGTTGCCAAGATTGGTGAGCGAATCGATATAGGCGCTGCGCTCAAGCAGCTGGCGTTCTTGTTGCAAGACGGCGAGCGTTTTCTGCAGTTGCTCGCCGACGGCGCGCAACTCCGTGGGCAGCGCGTCAACGTCGAGCTCGGCGGTTGAGACCCCGTTCGCGAGTCGCTGAAGATGGGCAATGATTGATTGCTCGCCCAGGCGATACGACTCGTTCATGATGGATAACCTCCTTGGGTGACAGGATGCTCCGTATCATATCCCCAATTCGGTTTGAATTGGGGATATGAGTTAGCCAATGGGGACAAATGCTCCCCTAGACGGTGGTGTTTTGCGCGCGAGCGTATCAGTTGTTTTTGCCACCATCGAACAATGCCTCAAAATCCTCCACCGGCATGGGACGGTGGTAGAGGAACCCTTGTGCGTAGCGGGCGTCCATCTGGCGCAGCAGCTGTGCCTGCTCATTTGTCTCGATGCCTTCGACCACAACGGGCAGGTGCAACGATTGCGCCATCTCGAGCATAGACGACACGATCCGGGAGCTCCGGTTGTCGGTTTTCCCATCAGGCAAAAAGGTGCGGTCGAGCTTGATAACATCGACGTTGACGTTCTTGAGCATTGCGAGCGTGGACTGGCCGGTGCCAAAGTCGTCCATATAGGTCGAAAAGCCCTGATTATGCAGGTCTGCCGTCAGCTTGTCCACCGCCTCGGATTCTCCGGTATAGGCGGTTTCGGTGATTTCGATGCGCATGAGCTCGGGCGGCAGGTTGTACTGAGCAGCCAGTGCGCTCATGTGCTTGGCGACATCGCAGGCGATGATGTCGACACGCGACACGTTAAGGGAAATCGGAATTACGCGAAGCCCCTGGTCGATGCGCTTGCGCAGCCACGAGGCGACACCCTGCCAAATATACTTGTCGAGCGTCACCACAAAGCCGCTTTCCTCGAGCGCCGGGATAAAGGACGCGGGCGGAATTAACGATCCATCTTTGTCGATCCAGCGTGTGAGCGCCTCGGCGCCAATGATCTCGCCGGTTTCCATATCAACCAGTGGCTGCAGGTAGTAGGTGATGCGGTCGTTTGAGAGCGCATACTGGAACTCGGTGAGGGTGCGGTGAAACGCAACCTCGCGCTTGTATTCCTCGGGGCGAAAGACGGCAATGCGATCCTTAAAGTCGTTTTTCGCGCGCCGATTGGTAAACATGGCCTTGGCCTGTGCATCGATGGTGATTTCCTCGTTGGAGTCGATGGGGTAGACACCCATGGACGGCCAGAAACCTACGCCGTTATCATGCTTGGCCACGGCTTCGCGAACGCGGTTATAGATTTTATGGACGGTGTCGTGCTCAAAGGGGATGAGTACGCAAAAGTCATCTTGGCCCCAGTACCCTGCGACGCCCATGTCGGCATTCTCGATGTCCTTGAGGACCGTGCCCACATCGGCGAGTACGCGGTCGCCCTCGGCTTGGCCGTGCCATTCATTAAACAGGCGCATGTGGCCCATGTCGACCGTGGCGATGCACCAGGTGCCGTTGCGCCTTGCCTCGAGAAATGCGTTGGCGCGCCGCATAAACTCGCTGGGTCGATAGAGGCCCGTGAGCGAGTCGATACGTTCGGCTATGGCGCTTTTGCGCTCCGCCTCGGGTATGGGGAGGCTGTCGTTGGGAACAAGCCCGCCGGCCGTGCGAAGGCGACGGTCGAGTTCGCCTAAAACGGCGGTCGCTTGATGGGTTAAGTGCTCGTAAAAGGCCGGGACGACAAGGCAGACGGGAGTAATGGTGTCGCCTGCGATTCGAACAGGAGCGAAAACGGCCTCTTTAAGGTGGCGGGTCAGTTGCTCGAATGCCTTGTGGTCTAGGTCGTTGCTGAGCACGACGAACTGGACGCTTCGTGAACGGTAGACCCGGCTCCTGCCGCGGGTGATCGACAGCATGCGGCCAGCGTATTCGGCAAGCATGTTGTCGACAGCCTCGGCCCCGTAGAGCTCGTTGAGCTTTGTCGTGCCACGAACGCGCACCGCTATAAGCCCTGTCTCGCAACGATCGCGGCGGCAGGCGTCGATGGCGTTGGCCAGCATGCGCTGCGTTCCGAGGCCTGTGGCGGCGTCGACGGTTTCGGCAAGTGAGTGGTTGACGAGCTCGCCGACATAGAGCGAGGGGACATTTCCGTCGCCGTCGATACGAAACCCGCGAGCACGGCAAAGGACGTAGTCACCGACGGCGTTGCGCACACGATACTGCATGACGCGACGGTGCTTGGTGCCGTTGTAGACTTGGTCGATGTCGTTGATGCAGGCCTCAAGGTCGTCGGGATGGACGCGCGTTTTCCAGTAATCGCGACAGTTGTCTATGTGCTCCGAGGGAAGGCCAAGATCGCGCAAGGCACCTTGTGACCAAAGGGTGCGATGTTTGTCCAAGTTCTCGATAAAGAAATAACGGCCCTCGTTGAGCATCGAAAAGGCGTCGAAAATACGATCGCTTATTTCGAAGTCGTCGGCGTGGACTTGCGTGATATTGCGTCGATCGAGGTGCATGGCATGACGTAGCTTGTAGTCGTACATGCGATGGTCGGCATCGAGCGTCATGCGATTGGAAGCTTCGCCCAGGGCGGGGTCGGCATGTGACACTCCGTAGCTAAACGAGTGGGGCATCTCGGAATCGTTGTTTTTGAGCAGAACCGTTCGGCAGTGTTTCAGACGTTCGGCGAGGTCGTCCTCGGTTGCAATCGTAGATAGGATGGCAAACTCGTCGCCGCCTATGCGAAACGCCGCTTCGCCCACCTTCATATACAGCTTAAGATAGAGACTTACCTGCAAGATATAGCGGTTGCCCTCGTCATGCCCAAAGACGTCGTTGCAGTGCTTGAGATTGTCGATATCGATGAACGCCATGGTAACGGGGGCGTCCTGCTCCCAGAGCTCCTCGAGGGAACGGGCAAAGCCGCCACGGTTGCCAAGCCCGGTAAGCTGGTCGGTAAAGGCAGTCCTGATCAGATCCTCCTGCCGCTCGAGAAGGTCACGGACGGTCTTTTCGAGCGTTTCGGTGTAATTGCTGACAGTATCCATGTTCTAAGCGGCTTTCTGAGGTCGGGGCGGATTGCGTCGGGCGAGCTCGTTGTGTACATGCATCGTTGCTCAGCGCTTTGCATGTATCCAGGCCCCCGCCTTGCCGCGTTGTTGAGTTAATTTGCCGGCTAATGTTCGCTGTTGATAACAGCTGAGTAGTGTAAACAATAGTGCACAATTATATATGGGTGCACATGCTGTGGGCGGCTATTATTCGACAAGCGGTAGCGCGACGATGAGATGTTCGATAAAAATGCGACTGGGACGATATATGTTGACGGGTATACTTGTCCCGTTTTAAAACGCAGGAACGGAGATGGTCGCATGGCACAGTCAAATATGACGCGCACGGTGGGGCTGGCGCTCGAGGGAGGCGGCTACCGCGGTATGTATACGGCGGGCGTGCTCGATGTATGGATGGAGCACGGTTTGACCTGCGACCATATGGTGGGCGTCTCGGCGGGCGCGGCGTTTGGCTACAACTTTAAATCGCGCCAGATCGGCCGCGCCATTCGCTATAACAAGGCCTATTGCGCCGATAAGCGCTATGCGAGCGTGACCAGCTGGCTGCGAACCGGCGATATGTTCAATGCCGACTTTGCTTATCACGAGGTGCCTATCGAGCGCGATCCCATCGACCTGGAGGCATATCGCGCCTGCCCCATGCGATTTACGTGCGTGTGTACCGATATCGAGACGGGGCAGGCCGTCTACCATGACCTGCCCTATGGCGACGAGCGCGATATCGAGTGGATCCGGGCGTCGTCGGCGATTCCCGTGGCGACGCGTCCTGTCGCCATTGAGGGCCGCAAGTACCTGGATGGCGGCGTGGCCGATTCCATTCCCAGCGCTTGGCTGTTTGCGCAGGGGTATGACCGCAATATCGTGGTACTCACGCAGCCGGCGGGCTTTGTGAAGCAGCCCAACAGCGTGATGCCCATGCTACGGCGCGTGTTCCGTCACTATCCGGAGTTTGTCGCAGCGCTTGAGCATCGGCATGAGGTCTACAATGCCACGCTCGATGACCTGGCACGTCGCGAGGCTGCCGGCGAGATCTTTGTGGTGCGGCCGAGCGAATCGGTGAAGGTGCCGTCGCTGTGTCGCGAGCCCGATGAACTTGAGCGCATCTACCAGATCGGCCGTCGCGATGCGGAGGCGACGCTGCCCGCACTGGAGGCATATCTGGCAGGGTAGAGGCTGCTGCCGCCATCTCGGCGGAAAGCGCATCCCGGAATGGAGGTCCAAACTGGGATGCGCTTTCCATTGCTGAAGATGTGAGGCTGCGGATCGGCTGCTCGGCTTATGCCTATGCCTGCTGCCAGGTGTCGACGAGCTCCTTGGCCGCGGCGTAGGGGTCATCGGCGCTGCAGACGGCGCTCACCACGAAAAAGCCGTCGACGCCGGTTGCCTTGAGCTGTGGCAGGTCGGCCGTCTTGACGCCGCCGCCCACCACGATGGGCACGGGGCTTGCCGCATGGAGGGCGGTCAGGTCCTCAAAGCTCTTGGTGATGATAGAGCCGTCGGCCGCGCGTCCGCAGTCGCGCTTGGTCTCGGTCTCGTGGAGTGGGCCGATGCCCAGGTAGTCGACTAGGCTCATGTCGGCGGTCTTGACGTACTCGAGCATCTCCTCGCAGCGGGCCGAAAGGCCCACGATGGCGTCGGGCCCCAGCAGCTTGCGACAGACCTCGACGGGAATGTCGCTCTGACCCACGTGCACGCCGTCGACAGCAATGCCCTGCTCGCGCGCGGCGAGTACGCAGTCCAGGCGGTCGTCAATCAGCAAAGCGACCTGACCGGTCTTGCCAGCCTGTGCGATTGCCTGCGCGGCGTCGCCGGTCAGCGCAATGATCTCGCGGGCGCTTGCCACCTTGGAGCGCACCTGGATGCAGGTAAAGCCGGCGTCGAGTGCTTGGGCCACCACATCGCCCACGGGGCGCCCGAGCGTGTTTTCGGGGCCGAGTACCAGATAGGCCGAGATATCAAGGTTGTCGCGGATGTTCATCGTGCTTCCTCCTGCTTTTTGATCTGCGCTTCCATGCGCTCGAGTTTGCCGGTCATGGTGTCGGTAAATCCGGGTCGAATATCGGCTTTGAGCACGACTTCGGTGCGGATGCCCTTGCTCGCCAACACAAAGGTTGCGTCGCGCACGACCTGCATGACCTCGTCCCAGTCGCCCTCGATCTCGGTGAACATCGAGGTGGTGCGGCTGGGAAGGCCGCTCTCGCGAATGACGCGCACGACCTCGGCGACCTCGGCGGACAGCTCATCGCCGGTGCCGCACGGGGCGATGGCCACGGCGACGAGTGTGTTCATGCCGGGAGCGGTTGCGGGTTCGGACATGGCTTATGCCTCCTCGAGGTCGAGTCGGTTGTCGGCAATATCCTGGGCGGTCGCGCGGTAGAGCTCGTCGATAAAGGCGACCTTAAAGCTTGCCGGGGCATCGGTGACGGCGGCGGCACGCGTGCCGGCAACGTTGTAGACGGCGGTGCCGCAGACGGCTGCCGTAAACGGGTCGGCGGCGCAGGCGTACACGGCCAGCACGCCGCCCTGCGAGCAGCCGCAGCCGGTGATTTTGGACATGAGCGGGCTGCCGCCGTGGGACTTGGCCACGGTCGTGCCGTCGGTAATCAGGTCGACTTCGCCCGAGACCACTACGGCGCCGCCGGTGTAGCGGGCGAGCGCCACGGCGGCATCGCGGGCGGCGTCTACCGTGTCGG
Organism: Collinsella sp. AM42-18AC; assembly: GCF_003467965.1. Classification (NCBI taxonomy): domain Bacteria; kingdom Bacillati; phylum Actinomycetota; class Coriobacteriia; order Coriobacteriales; family Coriobacteriaceae; genus Collinsella; species Collinsella sp. AM42-18AC. The sequence continues at coordinate 96,079 of NZ_QSFY01000005.1, read as the reverse complement.
TGGTATCGACGCCGCGCACGCGGCTCAGATCGGCCGCTTCGCCCTCAAGGCCCCACAGGCCGGCGAGCGCAATGATCTCGGAGGCGTTGCCGCGCACGATGGCGGGCTTGTACTGCTTGAGTTCGTTTACCAGCTGGGTGCGCAGACTGCCGATGCCCAGGCCCACCGGATCGAGCACCCAGGGCTTGCCGGCGTCGTGTGCCGCCTTGGCCGCGCGGGGAATCGTCTCCTCGTAGATGGGGAAGAGCGTTCCCATGTTGAGATAGATGGCACCGCCGCCGGCAACGAGTGCCTCGCCCTCGTCGGGCAGATAGACCATGGCGGCCGAACCGCCCACGGCGAGCTGCGCGTTGGCGACAAAGTCAATCGTCACCGTGTTGGTGATGGAGCCTGCCATGGGATTGGTGGCACGAATCTCCTCCACGGCCTTGACCACGTGTTGCTTAAGCTGTTCCGAATCAATCACTGCACATGCCTCCTTGGCATAGAAAAGGGGCGCTGTGCATAGACAGCGCCCCTGTAAAGGCGGCATGCTCCCTACGCCAGCATTAACTGACAGGTTCAAAGGATTGGGCCCCATGCCCTCTCAGCCTTGTGGTTTGCACCGTCGGCACTCCCGCATCGAATCTGTTGTTCCCTATACTAGCGCATCGGTACAATGGTTACGATGAAAACGACTGGGGGACTCTATGATCAAACTTGTGCTGACCGATATGGACGATACACTGATTCCAGCCGGGCATGACGGCGCCAGCGACTACGCCATTGAGGGTATTCATGCCATGCAGGCGGCGGGTTTGCACTTTGGGCCGGTTTCGGGTCGTCAGCCGTCCGCGATGGGCTGGATGTTCAAAAACCGTTCCGGGTGTTATTCGACCGGTGCGTTCTGTAACGGCCAGGTGATGTTTGTTGACGGCGAAGTAGTCGCCTCGCGCGCAATCGACAACGATGCTCTGATGCGTTTGGCCGACTATCTGGAGCAAGAGACCGACGACACATTTCTAAAAGTCTACAGCCTGGGCGATGACTTTTGGGGCAACGATGCCCATTGTGTGACGAGTGACCCCGAGCGCGTTCGTCGCGCCATGGAGTCGGGCGGCAACGCGTGGCTCAAAGGCGAAGAGGCCCCATGTCGTCCCGTCGTCGATGACGCGTCGGTGTTTAAGGCGAATATCTGGAGTGCCCGTTCGCGTGAGGAGCTCGCGGAGCTACGTGAGCGCGTTGCCGCTGAGGTGCCGGAACTCTCGCTTGTGTTTCCCAACAACCGAGTGCGCCTGTTCGACATCCTTCCGGCTGGTTGGGACAAGGGCTGCGCTGCGCTGGAGCTGGCGCGCGCTTTGGGCTTGACGCCCGACGAGGTGGCCGTATTCGGCGATTCTGATAACGATTTGCCCATGATCGATGCCGTTCCTAACTCCGTTGCAGTCGCCAATGCCAACGAGGCCGTTACGGCTGCCGCACGCTGGCATATTGGCGCTGCGGCAGATGATGCGGTTGCCGGGGCTCTGCATCAGATTGCCGCCTGCGCCGCGACGGGGGAGATGCCGTCGTTTATGCGTCAAATGGACGCGGCAGGTTTTGGCGTCACGAACGTCTAGGGAGAAGGCTATGAAGCTTCAGCAGCTCAGATATGTTGTTAAGGTTGCCGAATGCGGTAGCATCACCGAGGCCTCGCGCCGGCTCTTTGTGTCGCAGCCCTCGATTACCGCGTCGATTCGCGATCTCGAAAACGAGATGGGTGTGCATATCTTTGAGCGCACCAACAAGGGCGTCATTGTGTCCGAGGAAGGCGAGACCTTCTTGGGCTACGCGCGCCAGGTGCTCGACCAGGCCGACCTGCTCGAGGGCAAGTACAAAGGCACGTCCGAGCAGGTGCCGCACTTTAGTGTGAGCTGCCAGCATTATTCCTTTGCCGTTAATGCGTTTGTCGATGTGATCCGCGAGTTCGATGCCGCGCGCTACGACTTTACCCTGCGCGAGGAGCAGACCCACGAAATTATCGAGGATGTCGCGCATATGAAAAGCGAACTCGGCATCCTGTATCTGTCGGAGCACAATCGCGAGGTCATCGAGCGCATGCTTGCCGCCAACGAGCTCGTGTTCGAAGGGCTCTTCTGCGCCACGCCGCATGTCTTCGTCTGCGCCGACCATCCGCTGGCGGGCCGCTCCAGCGTGACGCTCGAGGATCTGGAAGACTACCCGTTCCTGTCCTACGAGCAGGGCAGCTACAACTCGTTTTACTATTCCGAGGAGCTGACCTCGACGTTCGAGCGTCGCAAAAATATCCGCGTGCGCGACCGTGCGACGTTGTTCAATTTGGCCATGGGCCTCAACGGCTACACGGTATGCTCGGGCGTGATCAGCCACGAGCTCAACGGCCCCGGCATTATCTCGATTCCGCTCGACGTGGACGAGTACATGGAGATTGGCATCATCACGCGCAAGAACACGACGCTCACGCGCTACGGTCGGGCCTATATCGACGCGATTCGTCAGCATATCTAGGCTGCTGTGCTCCGCACGGTTCAAGTCTCTTTATGACAGTCCAGACTGATATAGGAAGCATCTATATCAAACTGTTATAAACGTATATTTTACGATGACCATATGAGCGCTCATACTCTGTCCCAGTAAAGCAACCAATGCAAAGGGAGATATCTATGAGCACTTCGATTCAACCGAACGCGCCGTTTCGCGCCGATATCGTCGGCAGCTTTCTTCGTCCACAGGCTGTTAAGAATGCACGTGCCGCCTATGCCGCGGGCACACTCGACGCCGACGGCCTTAAGGCCGTCGAGGACGATGCCATTCGCGATTTGGTGGCAAAGCAAAAGGCCGCCGGCCTGCAGGTCATCACCGATGGCGAGTTTCGCCGCAGCTACTGGCACCTCGATTTTATGTGGGGGCTGAACGGCGTCGAGCGTCGTACCTCGCGTGCGGGCTATATGTTCCACGACGAGGAGACCACGGCCGATACCGCCGTGGTGACCGGCCCCATCAGCGGAGAGAACCACCCCTTCGTCGAGCACTTTAAGTTTGTCAAGGCACTTGAGGGCGAGGGCCACGTTGCACGCCAGACCATCCCGGCACCGATCCAGACGTTCTCCGAAGTCACGCTCGACCGTTGCGATGGCCAGCAGGAGAGTCTGCGCGCCGTCTACAAGACCGACGAAGAGCTCGCCGATGCCATCGCGGCAGCATACCGCACCGTGATTGCCGACCTGTACGCAGCAGGCTGCCGCAATATCCAGTTTGATGACTGTACTTGGGGTATCTACTGCGACACCGATTTCGTGGCAAAGACCGGCATGAGCCCGGTCGACCTGCAAAAGGTAAGCGAGCTGGGCGTGGCGCTCAACAACGCCGCCATCGAGGGCAAGCCCGACGATCTGGTCATCAACACGCACGTGTGCCGCGGCAACTATCACTCCACGTATGCCTTCGAGGGTGGTTACGATCCCATTGCACCGTACCTGTTTGCGCACGAGGATGTCGACGCGTTCTACCTTGAGTTCGATACGCCGCGCGCCGGTGGCTTTGAGCCGCTCAAGTATGTTGCTCCCGGCAAGAAGGTCGTGCTGGGCCTGGTGACCACCAAGGCCGCTGAGCTCGAGGACGAGGATGCCATCGTCGAACGTATTCACGAGGCCGCAAAGTATGTGCCGCTCGTGAACCTGTACCTGTCGCCCCAGTGCGGCTTTGCCAGCTGTGAGATTGGCAACAAACTGACCGAGGACGAACAGTGGGCAAAGATCGCGCTGGTCAAGCGCATTTCCGAGCGCGTTTGGAAGTAACGCTACCGTTTGCAGGTGACGGCGCGTGCGAGACATGGCATATCACGTACAATGGTTCGGATCGTATCGTTCGGGCAGGTTATCCGATATGCCTGATCGCCCTTCCATCATGAAAGGACTTCCATGTCCCAATCCTCGACGCCCGCCGTCACCGATGCCATCTACGACGCATCGTCGCTCGGCCGCCCGCGCATGTTTGTGTTGGGTTTGCAACACATGTTTGCGATGTTCGGAGCCACGGTGCTGGTGCCCGTGCTCACCGGTCTCTCGGTTTCGGCGACGCTTTTGTTTGCCGGCTTGGGAACGCTGCTGTTCCACTTCCTGTCGCGCGGTAAGGTGCCGGCCTTCCTGGGCTCGTCGTTTGCCTTTATCGCTGGCTATGCCGCGATTGCGCCCAACGGCGAGGCCGAGCTTTTGCCCTACGCTTGCCTGGGCGTAGCCTGCGCCGGTCTGCTCTATCCGGTGCTGGCGGCGCTCTTCCGCGCGTTTGGCGCCAAGCGCGTCATGCGCTTCTTTCCGCCGGTAGTGACGGGCCCCATCGTCATTTCCATCGGCTTGATCCTGGCAAGCTCCGCTATTGCCAACTGCCAGACCAACTGGCTTGTGGCTGTTATTGCCGTTGCCGTTATCGTGATCTGCAACATTTGGGGCCGCGGCATGGTCAAGATCGTGCCGATTCTGCTGGGCGTTGTGGTGAGCTATGCCGTTGCGACTGCGCTCGGCGAGGTTGATTTCTCGGGCGTCGCAGCCGCTCCCTGGGTTGGCTTGCCCGTCGTGTGGGATAACACCGTGTTTGCACTCTTTGGGCCGCAGTTCGATAGCGGTCTTGCCACGACGGCCATCATCACCATCATGCCGCTGGCCTTCGCGACCATGATCGAGCATATCGGCGATATCTCTGCTATCGGTTCGACTTGCGAGCGCAACTACATTGCCGATCCCGGTCTGCATCGCACGCTGCTCGGCGACGGCCTTGCCACGATTCTGGCTTCGCTCTTTGGCGCTCCGGCCAACACTACGTATGGTGAGAACACCGGCGTGCTCGCCCTGACGCGCGTGTTCGACCCGCGCGTAATTCGAATTGCCGCGTGTTGCGCCATCGTGCTTTCGTTCTGCCCCAAGTTCGCGGCTGTCATTGCGGCCATGCCGGCGTGTGTGATCGGCGGTGTGTCGCTCGTGCTCTACGGCATGATCAGCGCTGTGGGCGTCCGCAACCTCATCGAGAACCAGGTCGATTTCCAGAACAACCGCAACGTGCTGGTTGCCGCGCTGGTGCTCGTGCTTTCGCTCGGCATCGCGTACAGCACCGCCGGCGCCATCGTGTTGGAGCTGGGCGGCGTGACCATTTCGCTGTCCGGCATTGCCGTGGGCTCACTGGTGGGCATTGTGCTCAACGCCATCCTGCCGGGTAACGACTTTGAGTTTGATGTCTCCGAGCTTGAGGAGGCTGCTGAGTAGCAGCTGCGTTCAGCTAAAACAAGATATGGTGCCCATGCGTATATGCGTGTGGGCACCATTTTTAATGTGTCAGTATCCAGTGGATGCCGCGGGCCATGCGTAAGTCGGTTTGGGCAAAGTGATTGCCGGGGTTGAGCTCCAGCGTTGTTGGAATGCCGCGCTCGACGAGCAACGCTTCCATCGCGCGTGTGTCGTCGAGTACATGCCGCATCATGCGGTTGGGCGTCTTGGTTTCCTTTTTGCCGAGTGACAGGTAGACGGCTTGCGGGCTGCCGGCAAAAGGGGCCGTGCTGGCACGGTCGACAAAGTCGGGAAACCATAGCGACCCCGATGCGCTCGCGGCGCGGTCAAAGGCGTCGGTTTGCCAGAGGGACCAGAGTGCGAAGAGGCCCGCGAGCGAGTAACCGGCAATGCCGCGCCAGGTGGGCGGCTGAGGAAGCGACGACTCGACCTGGGGGATTATCTGATTCAGCAGCTCATCAAGAAAATCGGCAGCTTGGCCGCCGAAAGGCTCGGCATCGCGTACGGTCCCGTCGCATGCCCAGGGGCTCAGCTCGCGATTCCAATCGAGTCCGCCAATGGTGACGAGGGCGAATGGAGGACAGTCGAGCTCTCGGCAACACTTATAAACCTCGCTGCCGTCGCCCACGACCACAGGAAGGTAGATGACAGGCGCGCTTTCCGTATGATTCGAATAAACGGTTATCTGCTTTTGATGCGCTTCCATGACGGGCTTCTCTCAGTGTTGTGATATCGGCAGCCCCCCATTGTCGCACGCCAGCGTATGCCGGTTGGGCTAGACCAAAGACAATCTCGTGCATCCCCTGCGGACGCATATGGAAAACGCCACCGCCGGAGGGGAGCTCGGCGGTGGCGTTGTTAAACGGTGCTGGGGCTCGGGGCCTTCGCGGGAGCTGCCATGTGCGCAGGGGCGTCTAAGAGCGCTTACGGCTCGCCATGGTGCCTGCGGCGATAGCGGCTGTTCCCGCAAGGACGGTTGCCACGATGGCCGCACCCGAGGTGTCGCCGGTTGCCGCGAGCACGCCGGTAGTCTTGGCTTTCGTGGTTGAAGCCGCAACGGCCTTGGTCGGCTTTGAGCCCTCAGACTTGGGGTTCTGCTTGGACTCCGCGGGCTTGCTTTCTGCGGGCTTGGGGTCTTCCGGCTTGGCTACCTCGGGAGGTGCGATGGTCGTGCTTTTGGCGACTGCTTTGATATAGAGGGAGTCGACCGTGGCGTCGCCCGTGCCGATGGCTTGGCCTGCCTCGTAGATGCCGTCACGGAGCTTGCGATAGTCAATGACCTTGCCGCCTTCGGGCGTCTGGATGGCGGCGTTCTCAATCTTGATGGTGCCGATTGTCTTGCCGTCAGCGCTCATGGCACGGGCAAAGATTGCCGCTGTATCTCCTTCGGCCGTTACCTTGCTGCGGATGATCGAGATGACTGCGGGTGTGACGCCCTCGCTGGTCTGGGCGATGATGCCGATGTTCTCGCCTTGGGGCTCGGGGCTCGTCTCACCATCTTGGTTTTCGCTGTAGGGGATGGGGCCGTCGCCGTTCTCGACATAGCGGGCTATGGCCTTGACAACGGAGTCGCTGATGTAGATGTGGCCACCCTCCTCGTTGGGTCGATCGTTTCTGGTGGAGAATGCAGCCGAAACCTCGCCTTCCGCAAACGCGTCCACGGTGGAGCCGTTCTTGACGACGATATCGTCTTGGTAGGTGAAGAGGGCAATGGCGCCACCGTATCTGCCTTTACTTGTGCGGACTGTCACGTTTGCATGATCGAGTGTGATGCCCTTGTGGGCATAGACGCCATATTCAACACCGTTTGCGTTGAGGGAGGCGTTTGTGGCTGCGAGGCTGCCCTTGGCCTCGACGGCGGCGTCTTTCTCGGAGCTCGCCTTGACCTGGCTGCCGTCCGAGATATTGATGTTGCCGCCGCTCCAAATGGCCTCACCATCGGCTGAGCTTGCCTCGACTGTGCCGCCACCCTTGATGGTGAGGTTCTTGTCGGTTCCGATACCCTTGTCCTTGGTAGCCCTGGCGGTGACGGCCCCGCTGTCGTCAATCGTGATATTGCCGTTTGCCCTGATGCCATCCGATACGCCCGTGGCGTTGACGTTGCCCGAACCTTTGATAGCGAGATCGCCCTCGGCGTCGATGGCATCAAACCGAGCGCTCGTGGCGTTGACGGATCCGGCTCCGTCGATGTTGATATTACCCGTGGAGAGGATAGCGTCCTCAGTAGATGTCACGCTGAGCGTGCTGCCCGCGTCGCCTTGGATATTGAGCTCGGCGTTCTCATTTTTGCCATGAGAAGCCTTGATGCCTTCGATCCAGTCGGCAGTGACGATGTTGTTTCCCGAGTATTTCACGTTGAGCTTGCCTGCGGCCTGGATCTCGCCGCCGTTATAGTTGTTGAGCTTCAAGTCGTCGGCGCCGTCCCACGACCAGGTGCCGGTCTCGTCGCCCGCCGCAGTGCCGGCGTTGTATTTGGTTTCGCCGACCTTGACCCATTCCGCCGCGAGCGAGACGCTCGGCATGAGCAGCGAGCTCACCGTGAGCGCGCACACGGCGCCTACGACGATGCGGCGCGTCACGCGGCGCCAGCTGCCGTGCGCGAGTCCTATGCGACGGCGAACGTCGGGTTCGGCAACATGGGTTCCGGCGGTAGTGTCATTGCGTTTGGGGGTCGTGAACAAGGCTGCCATGGTTGCTCCCGTTCTCATAGGGCCTATACGGCTAGATTCAGCGTATCTGCTGGATGTTGCCGGCGGTAGTGCCGTTTGGAGGGCAAAATGGCCAAAATGGGGGAGAAATAGGCCGCACGCCGGCGCAGGGACCGACGCTAAAAGAAAAGCGCGGGGCCGCATGGCGACTCCGCGCTTTATTGTTCAGCTTTTGCAGCCTTGCCCTTACGCTACGAAGAAGTAGACGGGGAAGGCAAGAGCCGCGATCCACCCGTCCTGTGCGAAAAAGTGTTTACGAGCGTTTGCGACTCGCCAGGGCGCCTGCGGCGATGGCGGCTGTTCCCGCAAGGGCGGCTGCCACGATGGCTGCGCTCGAGGCGTCGCCGGTTGCCGCGAGCTTACCGGTGGTCTTGGCTCCCGTGGCTGCAACTGCAACGGTCTTGGTCGTCTTCGTGCCCTCGGACTTGGAACCCTCGGGCTTGGTCTCGCCGGGCTTTTCCTCGGGCTTGGTCTCCTCGGGAGGCACGATGGCCGTGCTCTTGGCGACTGCTTCGTTATAGGGGGAGTCGATCACAGCGTCGCCCGTGCCGATGGTTTGACCCACCGCGTAGAAGATGCCGTCGTCGAGTTCTTCCTTGTTGCGATAGCCAATGATCTTGCCGCCTGTGGGCGTCTGGATGGGAGCTCCTTCGATCTCGATGGTGCCTATCGCCTCGCCGTCCGCGCTCATGGCAAGCGCGAAGATAGCCGCCGTGTCTCCCTCGGCCGTGACCTTACTGCGGACAATCGAGATGGTCGCGGGCGTGATGCCCTCCTTGGTCCGGGCAAAGATGCCGAAGTTCACGCCCCTGCGCTCAGGGGCGATCTCGCCATCCTGGTCTCCACTGTAGTGGTCGGGGCCGTCGCCGCCGGTCTCGGCATAGCGGGCTATGGCCTTGACAACGGAGTCGCTGATGTAGATATGGCCACCCGCTTCGCCGGAGTAGAAATTACTGGTGGAGATTGCAACCGAGAATCTGCCTTCTGCGAGCGCATCCACAGTCGAGCCGTTCTTGATGACGATGTCGTCCTCATCGGTGAAGAGTGCGCTGGCTTCCCCGCCATCTGAGCTTGCGCGGACCGTCACGGTCGCGCCATCGAGCGTGATGCCCTTGTAGACATAGATGCCATACCCAACGCCACTTGCGTTGAGGGAAGCGTTCGTGACCGTGAGGCTGTTTTTACCGTCGATGGCGGCGTCTTCCTCGGAGCTTACCTTGACCTGGCTGCCACCCGAGATCTCGATGTTGCCGTCGGCCCAAATCGCATTGTCTTTGATAGAGCTTGCCTCTACCTTGCCGCCGCCCTTTATGATGAGGTTCTCGTTAGCATCGATACCCTGATCCTCGGTGCCCTTGGCGGTGACGGTTCCGCTGTTGTCGATCGTGATGTTGCCGTCGGCCCTGATGCCATCCGAATCGCCCGTGGCGTTAACGTTTCCCGAGCCCTTGATGGTGACATCGCCCCCGGCATCGATGGCATCGTGCTCGGTGCTCGTGGCGTTGACAGTGCCAGCGCCGTCGATGTTGATGTTGCCGACGGAAGTGATGGCGTCACGAGAAGATGTCACGTTGAGCGTGCTGGACGCGTCGCCCTGAATATTAAGCTCGGCGTTCTCGTTCGCGCCATCCTTAACCTTGATGCCGCGGCCGTCGTCGTTAGTGACGGTGTTGTTGCCCTCGTAGCTCACGTTGAGCTTGCCCGCTGCCTCGATCGCGCCGCCGTTATAGCCGTTGAGCTTCATGTCGTCGGCGCCGTCCCAGGCCCAGGTGCCGGCGGCGTCTCCCGTGGGGCCCGCGGCCGCTTCGTGGCGGACGCCGCCAACGTCCACCCACTCGGCTGCGAGCGAGATGCTCGGCATGAGCAGCGAGCTTACCGTAAGCGCGCATACGGCGCCTACAACGATGCGGCGCGTCACGCGGCGCCAGCTGCCGTGTGCGAGCAGCGTGCGACGGCGCAGGTCGGGCTCGACAAAATGGGCTCCAGAGGTTTTGTCATTGCGCTTGGGGGTCGTGAACAAGGCGGCCATGGTTACTCCCATCCTCATAGGGCCTATGCGGTTATATCCAGCATATCTGCAGGATGTAGCCGTCGGTAGTGCCGTTTGGAGAGCAAAACGTCCAAAACTTGCGAAGCAATACATCGCGTGTCCGTGTGGTGCCTGGCTTTAAAAGCAAAGCGCGGAGCCGCTCGATGCGACTCCGCGCTTTGCTGTTTGGTATTGCGAATCTTGCGCCTACGCTACAAAGAAGTAGACGAGGAAGGCGAAGGCTGCGATCCACATGAGCGGCTTGATCTTGGAGGCCTCGCCCTTAAAGAGCGCGACGATCACGTAGGCGATAAAGCCCAGGCCAATGCCGGAGGAGATGGAGTAGGTGAAGGGCACGCCGGCGACAATCATGAACGCCGGGAAACCCTGCGACACGTCGGACCAGTCGATCTCGGAGGCCTCGCTCATCATGAGGTAACCGACGTAGACCAGAGCACCGCAGGTGGCGGCGCTGGAAACGATGGTGACGATGGGGGAGAAGAACGCGGCGAGAATGAACAGCACGCCGGTGGTGACGGAGGTGAGGCCCGTGCGGCCACCGTCGGCAGCGCCAGAGGTGGACTCGACGAAGGTGGTGATGGAGGAGACGCCCATAAAGCCACCGGCAGCAGCGGCCACGGAGTCGACGACCAGGATGGGACGGATGTCCTCGACATTGCCGTCCTCGGTCAAGAACTCGCCCTGCTTGGCGACGGCCATCGCGGTGCCCATGGTGTCGAAGAAGTCGCTCATGAGCAGCGAGAAGGCAACGACGAGCAGCATCGGGTCGGTCAGGACCTTCACGATGGCAAGGTTGCCGTCGGCAGTGCTGGCAAACGGGGCGCCGAAGGTCGAGAAGTCGAGCGGTGCGATGAGGCCCTCGGGCGCATGGGTGACGCCCAGCGGGATTCCGGCGATAACGGCGACGATGATGCCGATGAGCAGCGAGCCCGGCACGTTGCGGGAAGCCAGGGCAACCGTCACGACGATGGAGATGATGCCGACGATAAAGGTGGGGGAGGCGATGTCGCCCAGGCCGACGAGCGTACCGGCGCCAGCGGTGATGATGCCGGCGTCGCACAGGCCGATCATGGCGATAAACAGGCCCAGACCCACCGAGATGGCGTGGCGCAGGACCACGGGGATGGCGTCCATGATGGCCTCGCGCAGGCCGCACAGGACGAGCAGCAAGATGACGATACCCTCGAGGAAGATAACGCTCATGGCCACGTGCCAGTCGCCGCCGCACATGGTGGTGGCGATGCCCGCGATCATGGCGTTGATGCCCAGACCCGACGCGCAGGCGAGCGGGCGGTTGGCGAAGATGCCCATGCAGATGGTCATGATGCCGGCGCCCAGGCAGGTGGCGCAGGCGAGCGCTCCCGCATCAATGCCAGCGCCCGAGAGCACTGCGGGGTTGACGGCGATGATGTAGGCCATCGCCAGGAATGTTGTCAGTCCAGCGCGAAGTTCGGTCCCGATTGTGGACTTGCGCTCACTGACGTGAAAAAGTTCGTCCATGCATACCCTTTCCTTGTTCGGCCCCGAGTTTAGGCCGATTGACACGAACTCATTTACTATATCGCCTTTACAACCTTGCTGTTCCTCGCATGTTGATGTTCGGCGCTTTGTAACAGACGGACGGTATTTATCGCATGAAAATGTGTGGGTACCGTATACTTAAGCGGTTACAACGACCCCTATGGAGGAACGTATGATTAAAGAGCTTTGCCACGACGAGGCTATCCTGTCCCAGCGTTGCGAGGTTGCGACCGTCGAGGACGAGTCGGTTGCTCAGGACCTGATCGATACCATCAAGTCGCTCGATGATGCCGGCTGCTTGGCCGCCAACCAGATCGGCGTTACCAAGAAGGTCTGCGTCTACCTGGACGACGCCGGCGAGCCTCACGTGCTCTACAACCCCCGTCTGGTGTTTGGCCTGGGCGCCAGCAAGATGGAGGAGAGCTGCCTGACGCACGAGGAGGTCACCAAGTCCACGCGCTATATCAAGTGCAAGGTTGCCTTTGACCAGATCGTCGATGGCAAGATGCGCGAGCGCAAGCAGGACTTTGTGGGCTTCGAGGCGCAGATGGTCCAGCATATGATCGACCACTGTCTTGGAAAGTTGGTCTAAGGGGACCAAAGCACCGCACTTCGTCTCTTTTGGTCCGGGCGTGACATTGTTGTCATGTCCGGGCTTTTGTGTTTAGCGCCTTTTTGTTTGGTGACAATAACCTTAGCAGGACCGTAAAGCTAGGAGGCGCTATGTGCACGAGCATTCGATTTACCGATAATTCTGGCCACATGTATCTGGGCCGCAACCTCGACTGGAGCTTTGACTACGGCCAACAGGTTCGCGTGATGCCGCGCGGGTTCCACATTCCGTATTCGTTTATCGACGATGCGTCGGCGGCACACGCGGTAATCGGCATGTGCATCGATTACAAGAACTATCCCATGTTTTTCGACTGTGGTAACGATGCGGGTCTGGCTGTGGCGGGGCTCAACTTTCCCGGCTATGCCGAGTATGCCGAGGGCCCTGTCGACGGCAAGAACAATATCGCGGCCTATGAGTTTCCCCTGTGGGTGGCAGCGACGTTCTCGACGGTCGATGAGGTCGAGGCCGCGCTGCGCGACACGGTGATTGTCGCCAAATCTGCCGGAGAGGGGCTGGGCGTGTCGCTGCTCCATTGGATTATCGGCGACAGCCAGCGCAGCATCGTGGTCGAGATGATGGCTGACGGCCTGCATGTATACGACGATCCGGTCGACACCCTTGCCAACCAGCCGACCTTCCCGTGGCACATGGAAAACCTGCGCACCTATATCACCGCCACAAGCGATTTTCCGCAGACGGCGACATGGCGTGGCGCCGAGCTTAAGCCCTATGGAGCCGGTGCCGGCATGCGCGGCATTCCGGGCGATTGCTATTCGCCGAGCCGTTTTGTAAAGGCGGCGTACCTCAATGCCAATTACCCGCAAAAGGAGAGCGAGACCGAAAACGTCGTTCGCATGTTCCGCTCGCTCGAGGGCGTGGTGATGATTGAGGGGGCGTCCAGGATGGGCGATGGCAAGTTCGAGAAGACTATCTATACCGGATGCTTTAGCGCGCGCACGGGCAATTATTACTACGCGATGTATGGGGATCCGTCGATTCGTTACGTGAGCCTGATGGATGCCGAGGGCGCGAGCCCCGATAGGCTCGTGGTTCCCGAGCCGCGTCGTTCGTAGCTCACTGGTCCGTTGCGACATAAAACGGCCTCGCACCTCTTATGAGATGCGAGGCCGTTGTCGTCAATGGCTGGTGGCGTGTTAGAAGTTGGCGTCGTTGAACTGGGTGCTCTCGAGTCCGTCGAGTTGCTGTTCGGGCGTATCTGCGACGCTCTCGAGCAGCTCAGTGGGATCGACGTTCATATTCTTACCGGCTTCGTTGCCGTTGACCAGGTCGTCCGAGAAGATGTCGACTTCCATTTCTTCGGCCTCTTCGATCTGAACCTCGAGCGGCACTTGGGTGCGCACGAGCTTAACGGCCGGGCGCATGCGGGCAAACAGCGGCACGTACTCGATGATGATGGCCGAGTTCTCGAGACCGTACCAGCGTGCCGGGCTTCCGCAGGCGCGGCGGACGGCGTACTTGATGGCCATCACGCGGTGGTCATTGCGGTTGATGTCCGTTTCGGGGGCGAGCATCTTGCGCAGCATACAAAAACGGAAGTCGCCCACGTTGCCGCGCGTCTCGTAGATGGAGTAGGTGTGATGCTGCGGCGGCAGCTCACCCGATGCCATCAAGTCGCCAACGATTTGGCGCAGGTAGGCATTAACGCGCTGGTTGACCTTAAAGCCCAAGTCCAGGCGCACGCGGAACAAAAAGTCCGTGCCAAAGGTCTCGACGGAATACTCGTGCGTATAGGGCTCGTCGGTAACGTGCACGTTGATGAACCAGTATGCCTTGGCGCGCTTGGGATGCTTATCCAAGATGGAATAGAGCACGTCGCGGTCGAGCGTGAGCGGGTCGGGGCTGTTGGTGAGGAACACCAGATTGTCGGCGAGCACGGGGTAGGTCTCGTCGTTGCGCAGGCGGTTGAGCTGGTCAATGTACTTGGAGACGGGCAGCAGGATCGTCTGCGTGCGCTCGATGGCGGTGCCGCGGCGCCACACGTACATAAGGCCAAACAGCAGCGAGGCCAAGAAGATCATTACGTAGCCGCCGTCAAAGAACATGGTGAGGCACGAGGCGAAGAAGCACAGCTCAATGGCACCGAAGAGCAGGGCGAAGACGCAGGCGCCCAGCTTGTGCTTGAGGATGCCGGCGATATAGCTCGTCAGCAGCGTGGTGGTCATAAGCATGGTCACGGTAATGGCGAGGCCATAGGCGCTCTCCATGCGCTCGGAGTTCTGGAACAGCAGCACAATGAAGATGCAGCCGACCCACATGATGTTGTTGACGAGTGGAATATAGAGCTGGCCCTTGGTGTCGCTGGGGTAGTGGATGCGCAGGTGCGGCATAAGGTTGAGGCGCGTTGCCTCGGATACCAGCGAGAACGAGCCGGTGATGAGCGCCTGTGAGGCGATGATGGCCGCCACGGCCGAAAGCACGATGGCAAAGGGGCGTAGGGGCTCGGGGAGCATCATATAGAACGGGTTGACGATATCCATCGCGAGCATCTGGGGGTTGGAGTTATTGGCGAGCAGCCAAGCTCCCTGACCCAGATAGTTGAGGATAAGGGCCGCCTTAACAAATGGCCAGGATGCATAGATGTTTGCCTTGCCCACGTGGCCCATGTCCGAGTAGAGTGCCTCGGCACCGGTTGTCGACAGGAAGACAAAGCCGAGCACCATAATGCCCGAATGGTTGATGGGCGAGAACAGGAACATAATGCCGCGGATGGGGTTGAGCGCGCGCAAGATGGACAGGTTGCCGAGCATGTTGAACAGACCGGCGCCTGCCAGGAACAGGAACCACAGCGTCATGAGCGGGCCGAACAGCTTGCCGATTGACGAGGTGCCGGCGCGCTGCATGGCAAATAGGCCGCAGATAATGATGATGGTGATGATGATGACGTTGGTCTGGCCGTCGCCCAGCAGCGCATGGCCCCATTCGATGGTGCGCAGACCCTCGATGGCTGTGGTGACCGTGACGGCGGGGGTGAGGATGCCGTCGGCGAGCAGCGCCGCGCCGCCGATCATGGCGGGCAGAATCAGCCATGGTGCCACCTTGCGTACGAGGCTGAACAGGGCGAAGATGCCGCCTTCGTTGTGGTTGTCGGCCTTCATGGCGATTACCACGTACTTGACCGTGGTCACGAGCGTCATGGTCCAGATGACGAGCGAAAGCGCGCCCAGGATCATGTCCTCGCTGACGGTACCGATGCCGCCGTTGTTGGCGACGATTGATTTCATGGTGTACATGGGGCTCGTGCCGATGTCGCCATAGACGACGCCGAGCGTTACGAGCAGCATGCCAGCGGAGAGGGGGATGGCTCCGTGCCCGCCTTGCCCGCGCTGGTCTTGGAGGTTTGCCTCCAGTTTGTTGTGTGCCACGAGGACTCCCTTAGACATCCGGTTATCTGTCTAGGACAAAAACTTTATGCCGTCTTTATACATAAGAGCAGTTTGGCACATCGGGTTATTTTAGACAATAATCCTCAGCTGGGGATTATTTATCTACGCAGGTAGCATTTCAAAGCAGGGGCTTTTAAGCACGTGCTGTCTGGGCGATGCCAGCCTTGGCGTTTGCGCGTTTGCCGGCGAGTTCGCAAAAAATCGCGCCGCCGATGATAAGCGCGGCGCCCATCAGGCGGACCGGTGTTATGGCTTCACCCAAAAGGGCGGCCGAGAACACGACCGCCGAAAGCGGCTCGAGGTAGCCGACGACGGCGACGGTCTGGACGGGCAGCTTGGCGACGGCGCTAAAGTAGAGCAGGCAACCAATGCCGGTGTTGACGACGCCGAGCATAGCGACGGCGCGCCAATCAATGCTGGCGGCGACGCCGGCGGACAGGAACGAGGGAGCGCCCTGCGTGATGAGCGTGAGGGCCAGTGCGGTCACAAAGGCGGCGCTCACTTGGAGTGCGGAGTTCTCGAGGCCCTCGATGTGCGGCGCACCCTTGCTGGCGATGACCATCAATGCATAGCAGAAGGCCGAGGCGATTCCACAGACGATGCCCGCAATGGGCATATTGCCGCCTAGACCTTGCGCTGCAATGAGAAAAGCACCGCAGGCGACGGCGACAAAGCCGGCGATTTTGCCGCCGGTCAGCTTTTCGCCAAAAATGAGCGGGGAGAGGGCCATAACGATGATGGGGCCACAGTAATACAACAGCGAGGAGATACCAACGCCGATCGTCTGATAGGCGCGGAACAGGAAAATCCAGCTGGCGCCCAGCGCGGCGCCCGAGACGATGAGCGCTGCGGCCTCGCGGGGGCGAGACGGAGCCTGCAGGTTATGGCGCTTGGTTATGAAGAGGATGGCGGCAAGGGTGAGAGCGCCCAAAAACGTGCGCAACAGTACGATATCGGAGCTCGGCAGCGCGATGGCAGCGGCGATGATGCCGTTGGAGCCAAACAATAGCAATGCTGCTAAGTACGTAAACAATCCGTTGTTCATGTGCTGACATCCCCTCTATATCCGAACATGTTCACTATGGGTGAGGTGGCTTTAGAAGAAAAGCGAATATAATGCATGGATAACATGACAAAAACTCATGTAAAGGTGGAGGGGTGCCGTGGAAACGAATATTCAAAAGATGCAGGTTCTGCTCGAGACCGTGCGGGCCGGCAGTTTTACGCGCGCCGCCGAGCGGCTGAGCTATTCGCAGTCGGGCGTGAGCCGCATGGTGGGCGACCTTGAGACCGATTGGGGTTTTAAGGTGCTCGACCGCAGCCGCGAGGGTGTGGTGCTTTCTGCCGATGGGCAGCAGATCATGCCGGCAGTCGAGGCGTTATGCGAAGAGTTTGGCCGCCTGCAGCGACGCGTGGACGAGATGCGGGGGCTCATGCGTGGCAAGATCTGTATCGGTACATTCTCGAGTGTGGCGACCCATGTACTGCCGCCGGTGATCGCGCGGTTTCGCGCTGATCACCCGGATGTCGATTACGAGCTGCTGATGGGTGATTACTCCGAGATTGAGCAATGGGTGGCGGAAGGCCGCTGCGACCTGGGCTTTATTCCGCGCGAGCCACGCGGCGCCGGCATGGCGTCGCGGCCGTTGGTGCAAGACGAGCTGATGGCCGTGGTGCCAGCGGACTCCTCGCTTGCCACCGCGGAGGTCGTTTCCCTTGCCGATTTGGCCAACGAGCAGTTTATTCTTCTGGAACGCGGTAGCGACGACGAGATTACGCCGCTGTTTCGCCGCGCGGGTCTGGCGGTGCGTTCTAAGCTATCGACCTGGGATGATTATGCGATTATGGCCATGGTCGAGGACGGTCTGGGCGTGAGTATTCTTCCGGCGCTCATCTTGCGCCGCTGTCAGTTCGATGTCGCCGTGCGTCCGCTCGAGGGACATCCCCATCGGCAGATCAACGCGATATATCGCACGGCTGACGTTTCGCTTGCCGCCGCTCGATTCCTTGAATATCTCTAAACGCGTGCGCGTCATTGTCCGCCTTGGGCAAATCTCGGAGTTCGGTACGTTTTCTTGTGAAATTGAACTTCCGAATAAGGTACGGCGCTATACTGCTGCCTAAATTGAACTTAGGTTCAATTCGTGTTCTATAAATTGAACTTTGCCAGCAAGGAGGTTCTAATGGCCCAAGAGACGTTTAGCGATCGCCTGCGACAGACCATGTCCGATCGCGACGTTCGCCAGTCGGACGTAATCCGCGCATCGGAGATGCTCGGAAAAAAACTCGGCAAGAGTCAGATGAGCCAATATGTGAGCGGCAAGACGATCCCGCGGCGCGATGTGGCAGAGCTGCTCGCTCGTATTTTGGAGGTCGATGTTTCCTGGCTGCTCGCCGGTGACGCCGATCAAGGCGAGGAATCATCGCCTCGCAACGTGCCCAAGCCCGAACCCCATCCCTCAGCTCAAATTCCAAGGAGCACCACCATGCGTACTTTTTCTAAATCCACCAAGCTCGATAACGTCCTGTATGACGTGCGCGGCCCCGTCGTCGACGAGGCCGCCCGTATGGAGGACGAGGGCGAGCGTATTCTCAAGCTCAACATCGGTAATCCGGCGCCCTTTGGTTTCCGCACGCCCGATGAGGTCATCAAGGACATGCGCCAGCAGCTGCCCGACTGCGAAGGCTATTCCAACTCGCGTGGCCTGTTCTCCGCGCGCAAGGCAATCATGCAGTACTCGCAGATCAAGGGCCTGCCCAATGTTCAGATGGAGCACATCTACACGGGCAACGGCGTGTCCGAACTCATTCAGCTTTCGATGAACGCGCTGCTCGACAATGGCGACGAGATTCTGATCCCCAGCCCCGACTATCCGCTCTGGACGGCGTGCGCAACCCTTGCCGGCGGTCATCCCGTTCACTATCTGTGTGATGAGCAAGCGGATTGGTATCCCGACCTGGAGGATATGGAGTCCAAGATCACGAGCGCGACCAAGGCCCTCGTCATCATCAACCCCAACAACCCCACGGGTTCGGTCTATCCGCGCGAGGTACTCGAGGGCATCGTTGAGATCGCGCGCAGGCACCAGCTCATGATTTTTGCCGATGAGATCTACGACCGCCTGTGCATGGACGGCTACGAGCACGTCTCGATTGCCTCGCTCGCTCCCGACCTGCCCTGCGTCACCTTTAGCGGCCTTTCCAAGTCGCACATGATCGCGGGCTATCGTATTGGCTGGATGGTGCTTTCGGGTAACCAGCGCTGCATGAGCGACTTTATTATGGGCATCAACATGCTCTCGAACATGCGCCTGTGCTCCAACGTGCCGGCTCAGTCAATCGTCCAGACGGCGCTCGGCGGCCATCAGTCTGTTAACAACTACATCCGCCCCGGCGGTCGTGTCTACGAGCAGCGCAACTTCGTGTATGAGGCACTCAACAAGATCGACGGCATCTCGGTGGTCAAGCCGCGTGCGGCGTTCTATATCTTCCCCAAGATGGATGTGAAGAAGTTCAACATCACTGACGACGAGCAGTTCGCCCTTGACCTGCTGCACGAGAAGAAGATCCTGATCACGCGCGGCGGCGGCTTTAACTGGGGTGAGCCCGACCACTTCCGCATCGTGTACCTGCCGCGCATGGAAGTGCTCAAAGAGTCGCTCGAAGACCTCGCCGACTTCTTCGATCATTACCGCCAGAGCTAATTAGTTCCGCCGTTCTACCGAACGGCGGACCACCTGACGCTGCGCGAGCCGCATTCACGCCAATCTGACGTTCAATTTCGAGGGCGCGACCAGAAGGTCAGCGCCCTCTCATTTCACGTCACCTTGGCGCAAATGCGGCTCGCTCGCTGTCGTGTGCTCAACCTGCATCGTTACCCTGGCTGTCTAAATAACAATCCCGTTGCAGTGGTCGATTTCGTGTTGGATGATCTCGGCGGTGTAGCCCGAGAAGTTTTTGATGCGGTGGACGAAATTCTCGTCCAAATACTCAACCTTAATGCGGCGATAGCGAGTACAGGGGCGCTCGCCGGAAAGCGAGAGACATCCTTCGCTCGTCTGATAGGAATTGACCTGCTCAAGAATTTGAGGGTTGTACATCAGCAGCGCCCTGTTGCCGTCCTTTACGCAGATGATGCGTTTGCGCACGCCGATCATGTTGGCGGCGAGACCCACGCACTCGTGCTCATGCTCATGGAGCGTATCCAGGAGGTCTTGTCCGATTACGGCGTCGTCGGGTCCCGCGTCTTCGGAAGGCAGGCGTAAAAAGAACTCGGATTTCATGATGGGCTTAATCATGGCGGGCTCCTTAAGGTGGACACGTTTGGTTCAGGTCATGATACCGCGACATGTCGCATTAATGTGTGCACATAGATTCTGCAGCTAGATTGGCGGGCGAGACCATAAACTAGTGGACGTTTTGCCGAGAGGCATGAATGTTTAAAGCGCAAAGAGTGCGCGACGGGCCCCGCGAATGGGGCGATGATGCCCGAGAGGGCCAAGAAGGAGTCTCATGTCCGAGAACGAAGAGATCATGAACGAGACCGAGAACGAGACCATGGCTGCCGAGGTCGAGGCAGTCGAGACCGTGGAGACCGAAGCTGCCGAGATTGAGGCTGCTGACGAGGTTTCCGCCGAGGAGGCCGAGGTTGTCGAGGCCACCGTTGATTACGATGACGAAGAGCTGATGGACAAGATGCAGAAGGCCGCCCGCCTGCTGCGTAGCCGTCGCTTTGCTATTTCCAAGGAGGAGGAGGCCAAGGCCGAGCGCATGGCAAACATCGAGCGCGCCATCAAGCTCCTTGACCTCAAGCCCAAGATGGAGCAGAAGGAGATGTCCGACCTGCTGGGCATGCGCCTTCGTGAGCTTGATGGCCTGATGGCCGAGGCCGAGGCTGCCGATCTGGTCGGCCGCATCGACGACGCCGAGGGCGATATGCGCAAGATCGTCGTCTTCGCTGCCGAGGATGCTGCTGAGGGCCTGGTCGAGCTTGCCAACAAGAAGGAGAAGCTCCTGCCCGAGCTTTCTTATGAGGAGGCCACCGAGCTGATGGCCGCCCTCGATAAGGTTATCGCTCCGCTTGTCGCCATGGGCTTGGACGAGGACCGCGGTCCTCGTGGCGGCCGTGACGAGCGCGGTGGCCGTGGCGGTGACCGTGGCGGTCGCGGCGGCTTTGGCGATCGCGGTGGCCGTGGCGGTGACCGCGGCGGTCGCGGCGGCGATCGCGGCGGCCGTGGCGGCTTTGGCGACCGTGGCGGCGACCGCGGCGGTCGCGGCGGCTTTGGCGGCAACCGTGGTGGCTTTGGCGACCGTGGCGGCAACCGTGGCGGCTTCGGCGGCAACCGTGGCGGCGACCGCGGCGGTCGCGGTGGTGATCGCGGCGGCCGCAACGGTGGCGGCTTCCGC